>JALRFZ010000128.1 GCA_023253615.1 Verrucomicrobiales bacterium
GGGAGCTTGCCGTCCCACTTGGCGAGTTCGGGTTTGTGGTCGACGAGCTCGAGGTGACTCGGCGCGCCTCCTTGGAAGAGAAAGATGACACGCTACGCCTTCGGGGCGAAATGGGGACGCTGCCCGGTGAGCAGTGATGAGGCGCCGAGGGCCTTGTCCTGTCCTAACAAGGATGCCAAGGCGATGCCGCCGAGACCGACGCCGCAGTCACGGAAGAACCATCGGCGGGTGTGGAAACGGCGCTGCTCTTCGAGGAGTTCGGTGAGGTGTTTCATGGCGGGATCACTCCTTGGTGAAGGTTTCGTCGAGGTTCAACAGCACTCGCGCGGCGAGGGTGTAGGCGGCGTTCTCGCCTTCGGGTCCGGCTTTCGTGGCGCGTTGTTTTTCCATCAAAGGGACCAGGGCCGCGACCTCGTCGGGCTGGGGCGGTCGTGCTAGAGTAAGGTGCCAAGCGTAGTCGAGCCGCTCGGCCTGGTTGCTGCCGCCCTCCTTGAGGATACGCTGGGCGAAGGCGCGGGCCGCTTCCATGGAGAGGTTTTCATTGAGCGCGACGAGCGCCTGGATCGGCGTGTTCGCCCGGGTCCGGCGGACGCAGGCGACATTGCCTTCGGGCGTGTCGAAGGTCTGGAGGAAAGGATAGGGCGTGGTACGACGCCGCCAGGTGTAGACGGCGCGACGGTAGCGGTCCTTGCCGGTGGCCTCCTTCCACGGGAAGGGCGCGTAGCTCGCGGGCGGCTCGAAGAGGAACTGCGGAGCGGGCGGCATCACCGCCGGGCCGCCGACGTCGAGTTGGAGGAGGCCGCTCACGGAGAGCTGGATGTCGCGGATGATCTCGCCCTCGACGCGGAAGCGCGGACCGCGGGCGAGGAGGCGATTGGAAGGATCACGCGAGAGCAGCTCCGGCGTGACGCGGCTTTCCTGGCGATAGGTGCGCGAGGTGAGGATGAGCCGGTGGAGATGCTTCAGGCTCCAGCCGTGCTCCATGAAATCGACGGCGAGCCAATCGAGGAGCCCGGGATGGAAAGGCAGCTCGCCCTGCGATCCGAATTCCTCGCTCGTCGAAACGATCCCCGTGCCGAAGAGCGCTTCCCAGTAGCGGTTCACGACGACGCGGGCGGTGAGAGGATTGTCCCGGCTCACGAGCCACTGCGCGAGACCAAGCCGGTTTTTGGGAGCGTTGTCAGGGAGCGGATGAAAGGCCGCCGGTACGCCCGGACCAACGACGTCGCCGAGATTCTGCCAGTTGCCGCGCAGCTGGATTTTTGTCTCGCGACGCTCTTTTTCCGCGAGCTCCTGCATGATGGGAACGGTCGAAGGTTTGATCGCCTCGAGCTCCCGTTTCGCCGCGGCGAGGCGGGCGCGCTCCTTCGCGTTTTCCGGGGCGACCTGACGCAGATAGTGATCGGTCAGGGTCCGGCGCTCGGCCTCGTTCCTCTCGCCGGTCGGCTTGTCGAGCGCCGCGAGCACCGGTGCGGGCACGGCGAGGCGTTTCGACACTCCGGGGTCGCCGGTGACTCCGAGCCGGAAGCGGCCGAGGAGATGGTTCGCATAGGTCGACTGCTGTTCCAGGGTGATCCGCAGCTTCGCACCCGCGGGAATCTCCTGCGCCTTGGCCAAGGTCAGGACAAGCTCGTGCGCACGATCGGTCGCGCCACCCACGGCCCAACCCGGCTTCTCCCCTTCCGTCTTCAAGAGCGAGGCCGCAGGGAAGCCGTTCTGTTCATAGTCCGCGGTGGCGGTCGCAAAGGTCACGGGCTGCGGGCCACCGAGGGCGAACTCCGCTTTGTCCTTCGGCGCGGGGACGGCCTGCTCTTTCCACACCGCGGAGCGTTTCTCATCGAGTGCGGTCAGATTGAAGCGTTCCAGCCGGATCGCGGTGCCGCCGTCAGTACGATTCCACACCACGATGCGGTCGACCGGGACTTCGGCCCCGAGATCGACCTCCCACCAGGGATTGTCCTCCTGCGCGGTGTGCGAGACGGACCCCTTCGCATAATCGCCATCACTGCGTCCGTCGATCGCACGCGACGCGGCGGCATCCATGTATTGGCTGCTGTGGGTGGCCTTGCCCTTCACCGCGACATTCGCGCCGCCGCTGTAAACCTCGACCTCGGCGAGCTGGAGAAAGCGCGCCTTGCCCGGCAGCTCGATGCGGACGTGACGTGCCTTCGGTCCCCTCGCGCCACTCGGCGGCACGATCTCCGCCTTCAGCCCGGTGAGCACGAAGTTTCCGAAGCCCGGTGCGGGCCGCGTCTCGAGACGCACCGCGCTGAGCGGCCCCGCCGGGAGGGCGAGTTCGACGGTCTGATTGGCCTTGTCCGCATTCTTGGAAAGCGTCACGACTCCCTCGCCATCGACCGTCGCACCGACTTCGGCGGGCGCCGTGGTGGTTTTGTCAGGCTTCGGCGTCTGCCACGCGAGATCGCGGGGGAAGGCCCGGTCCCACGCCTCGAGCCCGCTCAACCAGGCCGGATCGGGCGAAGTGAATCGCTTTTCGAGATCACCGATCTCCTGCTCCAGCAAGCTCCGCTTCGCCTTCTGGTCGGCGGTGAAGAAGGAATGCACCGGCGTCTCGTCCTTGCGATCGGCATCGGCGCTCTGGTTGAGCATCGCGTAGACCGAGAAATAATCGTGGTGGGTGATGGGATCGTATTTGTGCGTGTGGCACTGCGCACAGGCCATCGTCGTGCCCATCCATACCGCGAGGGTCGTGTTGGTGCGATCGACGACCGCGGCGACGCGGAATTCCTCGTCGCTGGTGCCGCCTTCGTTTTGGGTCATCGTGTTCCGGTGGAAGGCGGTGGCGATGAGCTGGTCCTCCGTCGGGTCCGGCAGCAGGTCGCCGGCGATCTGCTCGATCGTGAATCGGTCGAAGGACAGGTTGCGGTTGATCGCCCCGATCACCCAATCGCGATATCCCCAGATTTCGCGGGGCTGGTCGCTGGGATAACCCGAGCTGTCGGCGTAGCGGGCGAGATCGAGCCACTGCTGCGCCCAGTGTTCGCCGAAGGCCGGCTTCGCGAGGAGCGCGGCGACGTAGTTTTGATAGGCCTCGGGCGAGCCGTCTTTCACAAAGGCCTCGACCTCGCTCCAGGCGGGAGGCAGTCCGGTGAGGTCGATCGAGAGGCGCCGCGCCAGGGTATGGCGATCGGCTTCGGGCGCGGGCTGGAGGCCTTCCTTCTCGAGTCGGGCGAGGAGAAATCGATCGATCTCGTTCACCGCTCCGGCGTTTTCAGCCACTGCCGGGACCTCGCTCTTCACCGGCGGATTGTAGGACCAGTGCTTCTCGTACTTCCCGCCCTGCGCGATCCAGCGGCGGATCAGGTCCGCCTGCTCGGGTGTGAACCGTTTCCCCTTTTTCGGCGGAGGCATCACTTCCTCGTCGTCCTCGCTGAGGATGCGGAGGAGCAATTCGCTCTCATCGGGTTTTCCCGGCACGAGGGCGGCGTAGCCACCGAGGTCCGCCGAGGCCCCTTCAAAGGTGTCGAGACGCAAGTCGGCCTTGCGCTCTTCCGCGTCGGGACCATGACAGGCAATGCACGCATTCGAAAGCAAGGGCCGGATCTGTCGGTTGAAATCGATCTTCTCTTCGGCCATCGCACCGCCGCAGGAAGCGGCGAGGAGCGTCGCGAGAACCGGGAAAGCAAAAGGTTTCATCATCATCTGAAATTCTGGGTGAGGGAAAAGCCGGGCGCGACCGACCAGAGAGGAGTCGGCTGGCCGATCTTCATCATTTCCTGGATTTCCTTTTCGGACAAGGGCCGGTTCCAGACCGCCAGCTCGTCGATGCGTCCGCGGAAGGCACGCACCGGGGCGTGCGCCCACTCGGGATCGCGGAGCCAGTTGCCAAGCCGGCAGCGGCCGGGAGTGACCCTGACGGTATCGGGGAGCTGGCCGCGATTGACGGCGACGCCGTTCACATAGACCTCGGCGCGATCCTCTTTCGAGGACATCACCATCACGACGTGGCTCCATTGTCCGGGCACGACCTGCCCGCCCTGGAATTGCCTCGCGACGCTGGCGTCATTCAGACCGAACCAGGGCAAACCGACGCGGCTGATCTGCCAATGGAGATCGCCGGGATCCCATTCGTTC
>JALRFZ010000133.1 GCA_023253615.1 Verrucomicrobiales bacterium
TCGCTGGTGTTCATGGACGAGACCACCCTCTACGCCGCGCGCGATCCCCTGGGCATCCGGCCCCTTGTCCTCGGCCGACTGGAGCGGGGCTGGGTGGTGGCCTCGGAGACGGCGGCGCTCGACATCGTGGGCGCGTCGTACGTCCGCGAGATCGAGCCGGTAGACGCCCTCCCAGGGACGCAGGTCGGAAAACGGCGTCACTTCCTCGAAGCGATGCAAGAGGGGTGACGCCTTCCATTTCCCGGAGGGCACGCTCGCCCCATAGCCGGTGGCGAGGAGACTGCCGAGAGAGTTCGCATGGAGCCCCGCATCGAGAAAAGAATGCTGCTCGGCATTCGGCCCGGCGAGGATCTCCGGATGGCGTTCCTGCCAAGACGACAAGAGCGGATAGGTCGGGGCCGAGGGATAATAATTGCTGAACGCGAAATGGCCGTATCCCATGTCGTGGAAAAGATCGAGCGAGCTTTCGGTCTGCCCCTGGTGCTGGTGGGACATCGAATGGAGGACGGTCCAGCGATCCCAATCCACTTCCTCGTAAGGATTCCCGTAGTCGATGGATTCCCCCTTTGCGCGGGATAACGGATCCGCCCATGCGGCGCCGGCGAAAGCGGCGGTGGACTTGAGAGCATGACGGCGTGAAATCATCGCGCCGATCTTAGAAGATTCGTCACGGGGCTCAATCCACGAAACGCGTCCTACGGGTATGCGTCAGGGCCGCGAGCGGATCCGTTCAAGCGGGTTGAAGCCATCGGATGGACGAGCAAAAAACATTGCATCGCGCCCTGGCCTCGCCTCATTTCAGCAACGCATCCCACCCCATGGCCCTTCGCATTCATTCCCAAGTCCGCGGCGGCGTCCTCGATTTCACGGTCCGCGGCACCGTCACCGGCCGGCTCGAGGTGATCGGCCGGGAGGAAGCGGTGAACCTGGATTTGCAAGGCCTGCCCTGGCCCGATCTCGCAGGACACCGCCTCACCTTTCACCGGCCCCCGCACGAAAACGACAGCCCCGCCCACGAGGGATTCCACCCGCGGCAGGAAGGTGCCGTCGGTGACATGACCGCTTCGCGCAAAGTCAAGATCCCCGACCGCCCCATCGAGGAATGGGTGCGCCTCCCGGACGAGGAGCGGCAGTTCACCTGGGGCAACAGCCTTTACCTCGAATGGCACAGCACGCGCAACGGGCGCGTCGTCCTCGAGTCGACCGACTTCGTGCTGTCGATCGATCCCATCGCGGCGTGGACCATGGGTCCGGAAGACCGGCCGGGAGGCCCCGTCTCCGAGTTCGATCCCTTCATCCGCGAACCCGTCGATCTCGAATCCTACCTCCCTCCCGAGGACGACACGCCGCGGAGCGCCGCCGAGATCGAGGCCGACCGCGAAGCGGCCCGCATGAATCTGCTGCTCGACCGTATCGGCGCGAGGATGGACCGCGAGGGCGACGACGCCGACTTCAGCCAGATCATGGACGAGGAGCGCGAACGTCTGCGCATCGAACTCGGCGAGCCCGAGCCCGAGCCTCTCACTCCGGAGGAGGAAGAGGAACACGCCCGCTGGATCGAGGAGATGAACGCCGCCGCACTCGAGGCGGAAAACTCGATGGACGAGGACGAGGAGGAAGACGTGGAGCATCCCCTCGTCGCCCGCACCACGGACTACGGGATCACCTTGTGGCGAGAGCTGATCGAGAACATCGAAAAGAAGGCCGCCCTTTCGCCCGAGCACCCTTTCGTGGAGATCACCGATGGCGTCACCTTCGCCGGAGTGAAACTCGCCGGCGCCCTCCACTCGTCGATGCGCCGCGGCGAATGGCCGCCCGATCCGCTCTACGCGGGCGACTCGCTCGTCCGACTGAAAAAGGCCCGCGGCCATCTCCACGATGCAATCGCCGGATTGAAGGCCGCGGCCGACGACGGACTGCTCGGCGGCGTGCGTCTCGACGAGATCGACCGCGAGGTGCGCGGGATCCTCGCGGAGGTGGAGCAGCTCATCTCGGAGATCCGCGGCATCCTGGAGTGAGGTCCGCCAGGCTCGAAGAAGAAGGCCGGGCCTCACCTGATCTCGTCCAGCTTCACCTCGCGCCCCAGTGCGAGGGAACGCTGGCCTGCTTCGAGGGCGGCGATGAGCTCCACTTCCTCATCGACCGGCACACTGACCTTGTCGCGCACGACGAGATCGAGGACGGCCTCGAGGAGGTAGGCGTAGAGATCTTTCAAATCCGGCTCGACGCGCAAGTTGCCTTTTTCGCCGAAGAGCTGGATCGAAAATCCGGCCCGCATCGTTTCCCGGGCACCGACCATCAGGACGATGTCGCAATCGTCGCTCCGACGGAGGCGGACGATGTGGGCACCCTCGCGTCCCGTGTTGTGCGCGCTCACGACTCCACCGCCGAGCACGCCGTAGGCCATGGCGAGGGCGTGGATGCCGTAATAAACCAGATCGCCCGGACCGGTCACCGTGCAGAGACGGACGGGGCCGATGGCCTTCGCATCCTCGCGCAACTTCACGATGTCAGGGACGAAGCGGAGGCTGCTCGAGGACATGAATTTCGTTCCGGTTTCCTTCGCGACCGCGGCGATCGAGGCGGCCTCCTTCGCGGTCATCGCGAGCGGCTTGTCGCAGAAGACGGGCACTCCCTTGCGCAGCGCGGCTTCGGCGTACTTCCACTGCGCGCCGCTGCCGTCGTCAATGAGGAGGGCGAGGTCGACGTCGGTGACGCACTCCTCCGGCGTCTCGGCCACGGTCGCGATCCCGCAGATATCGGCGATCGCGGTCGCGCTGGCTTTGTCAGGGTCCCAGATCTTGACGACTTTCCCGCCTTCCAACTGTTTCGACGCCTTCACGAATGTGCCTTTGAAGGTCTTGGCCTTTTCCTCGTCGTATCCGTTGAAGATCGTGGCGAAGGCGGTTCCATGGTTCGATCCCGGCGTGCGCGGCTGCGGATCGGGGCCATAGGCCGGACCGTAGCTGGCCGCGGAGACGAGTCCGATTCGGAGCGGCTTGGCGGCGTCCCGGGCGAGGACGTTCAACGCGGGCGAGGCGGCGGCAAGTCCCGCGAGGGATTGGCCGAGGAAGGAGCGTCGATGGATCGGGGGATTCATGGGGGATCTTTGTTATCGGATTGGACCACGGATGGACACGGATCAACACGGATTCTCAGAACCAAGCGCTGACGATTGCCCGTCAGGATCCGTGATGATCCGTGTCCATCCGTGGTCAAAAAAATCTTCTCAAGGTAAAGGGTTTTGTCAGGGTTTGGGTTCGCGCGGCGCGCCTAGGGCGATGCGGAAGCCGTCGCGCGAGTCGGAATACTCCGGCCCGCGCAGCCCGAGCCGCACGGCACAGCGCGCGTTGCCGGGAACGTCGAAATAGGTGCCGCCCCGGCAGACCGGGCGCACATTTTCAGCGGCGAAGAGGACCTCCTCATGACCACCCGCCGGGTCAAAGTGATCCAGCACGATCTCCCACACCCCGCCGCAGGTGTCGGCGAGACCGAAGCCGTTGCGACCGCGCTCGCCGTAATGATCGGCCGGAGAGACGAAGGCGAAGCCATCGCTCCACGGCACCTTCGCGAGCGGCCAGGTGCGGGTGCGGCCGGGGAGGAAATCGATCCCGGAGAAATTGACGCGCCCTTCGCCGTCCTCGACCTCGTTGCCCCACCAGAAGTAATGACTCTCCTTGCTGCCGCCGCGGCAGGCGTATTCCCATTCGGCTTCTGTGGGAAGACGGTAGACGAGGCCTTCGGGCAGCCGACCCGCCTCTCGCTCGCGCTTCGTCAGCCATTCGCCGAAGGCGCGCGCGTCGTTCCAGCTCACGCAGACGACGGGAAAGTCCTCGCGCAGTTCATGTGGAAAACCCGGGTCGCGCCAGCTCTTGCCCTCGGTCGCCTTCCACGGATGGACGACACCAGCGGTGAAGCGGTAGCCGGTCCATTCCGGATCGAAAACATGTGGGGCCCCGCCCGGCTTCTCGGCGTCGCTCACGTAGCCGCTCTCTTCGACGAATCGACGGAATTGTCCCATCGTCACCTCGGTGCGGCCCATCCAGAAGGCCTCCTTCACCCGCATCGGTCGCGGAGCCTCGCCTTCAAAGGATTCCCGCGAAGTGCCCGGGGTCGCCCCGCCCTCGATACCGGTAGCCCAGGCCTTCTCCTCGGGCGTGCTGCCCATGAGGAATTCACCGGGCGGTAGCTTGACCAGTTCGAGGGTGACCTCGTCACCGAGATCGACGGATTTCGTTTCGGGGTCGGCGGCGGAGAGCCAGAACGGAGCCACGACGGCGAGGAGGCTGGCGAGGCGTTTCATGGGCAAGCGGAAACGGGTGAGGACACGGGAATGGGGACAGGGGAATGAAAGGAATTCCTTTGTCCCCATTCCCTTGTCCCCGGCTCCTGGAGTCGTCCCCTTCATTTGCTGATCGGTTGTGAAATCCGCAGATAGGCGAACAAATCGCGCCACTGCTGTTCGTCGAGGCCTTCGAGCAAACCCTCGGGCATGAGGCTGCGTCCCATCGGCTCGACCGTGTCGATTTCGGCAGCGGACAGGGTCAGATCCTGCCCATCGAGGCCACGCAGCACCGTGACCTGGTTGTCACGATCGACCTGGAACCCACCAAGCGTGCGGCCGTCCTTCGTCTTCACGGTGATGAACTGGTAGCCCTCGCGGATCTCGGCGTTGGGATTGACGATGCTGATGAGCATGGTGCCGAGGTCATCACGCTGATAGCCGGTCAGCTCGGGTCCGATCTTGCCGCCCTTGAAGAAGAGCTTGTGACAGCTCGCGCAGCGCTGCTCGTAGATCGGCTCGCCGGCATAGGGATTGCCAGGCGCCTGCTTCAACGCCTCCTCGACCGAGGCGATCCGCGCATTGAAATCCATCCCCGCTGTTTCCACCTTCGGGAACAGGTTCGCCGCAGCGGTGCGGACGGATTCCTCGGCGTGCGGGCGCAATTGGTCGGCGACATCGCCGGGCCCGAGCGCGCGGGGCAGGCTGCC
>JALRFZ010000324.1 GCA_023253615.1 Verrucomicrobiales bacterium
ACATGAGGGCGCAGATCACCACGACCGTGGCGAAGCCGTAGTGGGAGAAGTCCGTGAGGTTGAATCCCGCGGTGCGCGCCGTCACGGAATTGAAGACCGCCTCCCACGCCCGCTCTCCCGACCAGGCCCAGCCCTCGGTGAGGAAAAACGCCGCCGCTCCCGCCACGAGAAGCCAGAAAGTGGCGAGCAGGACGAGGCGCACATGCAGCCGCACCCGGTAGCGGAGGCTCCAGCGGGCGACGCGGCGCGAGCGAGGCAGCAGCTTTTTGAGCACCGTGATCGCTCCGTGCAGGAAGAGTCGCGGCAGGTCGTTGATCACCGCGAAGCCGATCCCGCCGAGGATGATCAGGGTCATGATGACGACCTGGCCCGGCCGGTTCCCCACCGTCGCCGGATCCGCGAGCCCGGAGGAAAAGGTCGAGAAACCGGCGTTGCAATAGGCCGAGACCGAATGAAAGACCGCATCCCAGAGCAGCCGCCCTTCGCGCGGCGGCTCCGCCGACCAGGACCAATAAAGGAGAAAGGCACCCGCGGCCTCGATCAGCAGGGTGATCAGCACCACCTTTCCGACCAGTGCTCCCATCGCACCGAGATTGTCATCGCTGAAGAGCTCGGAGAGACGCGCCCGGTCGCGGAGCGAGATTCCCTGCCCCACGACGAGAGCCATGAAATACGTCAGCGTCATGATCCCGAGCCCGCCGGCCTGAATCAGCAAGAGCAGGATCATCTGGCCCTGGGCGGTGAAGGCATGCTCCGTGTCGACGACCGCCAGACCGGTGACACAGACCGCACTGGTGCTCGTGAAAAACGCGTCGATCCATGAGATGCCTCCCTTGGTCGCATTCGGTGTTTTCAACATCAGCGCCCCGCCCGCGATGGCGAGGGCGAAGGTCGCGACAAAGAGCGTCCCGGGCCTGACATGTTGCAAAAACCTCGCCCGTGTCAGCCGCAAGAGGCGCAATCCCACCGGCAGGATCAGGGTGAGCTGCACCACCACCAGCGCCAGCAAGGCCGCGGTCCGGGGCTCGAAGAGATCCCCGAGCCAATCCCGCAGCGGCCGCTCCAGCCCGAAACGTCCCGCCGCGAGCAGGAGCAGGGCCGTGAGGATCACCGCCTTTTTCACCTTGGAGAGACGCTGTTCGCGGGCCGCCAAACCCGCCTCGGCCACCAGGGCCGACATCACGAGCCCCCAGGTCGTCCACTCGAACCAGACCGTGTCGGCCAAGGAGATCTGCCAGCCCAGCTCCCACACGAGCAGGACGAATGCCACCAGGCCAGTGAAGGCCTGAATGACGAGCAGACCCGTCACGAGGACAGGTCGGCCAGCCACCGATGGGGGAGAGACCGAAGTCATTCCTCGAGAAGAACAGGGAGCCTTAGCCCCGCTTCGCCCGCCCCGCAAGCCCTCGTTCCGATCCGGAAAACCTCAGCGGCTCAACGCGCTCGCCGCGACCGTACCCTCGCGCCCATCGGCGAGCCGGACCCGGGCCATGCTGCCGCTGCGCTCCAGCACCGAAACGGACGAGCCCTCGTAGAGCTTCACCAGCACGCCCGCCACCGTCGCCTGCGTCGTCTCGAGGACCGTGGCGTTCGTGCGCGCCGCATTGCCTCCGGACCGGCGGACAAAGATCGACGACTCCCCTTCTGCCGGCGCCGACGAGGTCGGAGTCTGCGGCATGGGGGTCGGCGGAGCCGAAAACGACGGTGGTGAAGGGATCCCCACCGGATCGGCGGGCGGGGGCGTGACATTCGTCCCCGGCACCAGAGGGGCGGCGGGCGAGGCGGGAGCAGACAGGGTCGGATCCGGCAGGGAAGAGGGTTCGGTCGACTTCGGTTTTCCAAAGAGCTTCCCGAAGAGCGAGGGTTTCTCCGGCTCCGTCCCGCCTCCCGTCGCCGCCGCGATCGCATCATTCGCCCCGGCATCCGTGGGTGCGGGCGGCGCGGACGGAGCCGGGGCCGCCCCGACGTTCACCGCCGTGGGTTCCGGATACGACGCGGCCGGAGGCACCGGGACCGCATCGGGATCGGGCAACAACTCCCCGCTGACCCCGGTTTTTTTCTTCGATTGGAAAAGAGCGAAGAGTCCCGGTTTTTTTTCCGGCAATTCGGGGGAAGCGCTTCGTGCCGTTTCCGGAGCCGGGGGCGTGCTGTTGCCGCGCCCCGCCGCCCCCGTCTCGAAGGCCGGCACATGGTTGTTGCTGCGGTTGGCCGCAGCGGTCGTTCCCGGTCCCTCGGGCGAGCGCGTCATCGGCGGACGGTGTAGCTGCAGGTATTGCTCGGCCGAGGTGATCACGGGCGGTTTCTGCGAATAGGACGCCATGGCTTCCATGAGAGCCTTCTTCTGGCGGGCGGCGAGGGCCGCGCGATCGAGCTCCGCATCCTGTTGCGACTGGGTCCACGCCACGTTCCCCTGCACCCCCGGACCCGAGCCGCCCTGCACGATCGTGGGGGCGAGCCCGCCATCCTGTCCATTGCCAAGGGTGGCGAGAAGTGATACTGCCAGATACGCAAGGGGTCGTGCCTTCATGCCACAAAACGAGGTTCGACCGCAGTTTGACTCCCTTTTCACCCGATTTCCAGCCCCCATCACCATGAATTTGATCTTCGACGTCCACCTCGATCTCAGCCTCAACGCCCTGGAATGGAACCGCGATCTGACGCTGCCGATCGAACAGATCCGCGCCCTCGAAGCCGGCAAGACGGATATGAAGGGCCGTGCCCTCAACACCGTCTGCCTCGATGAAATGCGCAAGGGCGGCATCGGCCTCTGCGTCGCCACCCAGATCGGCGGCTGCATGAAACCCCGCGGTCCTGTCGCCTGCTGGGAATCGCCCGCACAGGCCTGGGGCATGACGCAAGGGCAACGTCACTACTACGAAGCACTCTGCGACCTTGGCGAGATGGTGCAGATCCGCAATCTCGGGCAGCTCGACGCCCACCTCGCCCTCTGGGCCGATCCCGTCGCCGCCGCCGCCGCGAAGGCCCCGATCGGCTACGTCCTTTCCTTGGAAGGTGCCGATTCCATGGTGACGGTCGATTATCTGGAGACTGCCTGGGAGTACGGACTCCGCGCGATCGGCCCCGCCCATTATGGCGCCGGACGCTACGCCATGGGCCACGATCAGGTCGGCGGTCTGCGGCCCGGAGGAGCCGATCTGATCAAGAAGATGGACGAACTCGGCATCATCCTCGACGTGACCCACCTCAGCGACGACTGCTTTTTCGAGGCCCTCGACATTTACCAGGGCACGGTCTGGTCGAGCCACTCGAACTGCCGCGCCATCGTCGATGATCCGCGCCAATTCAGCGACGAGCAGATCAAACTCCTCATCGAACGCGGTGCCGTCCTCGGCTCGGTCTACGACACGTGGATGATGATCCCGGGCTGGGTCCGCGGCAAGACGACACCGCAGGAAACGGGTGTCTCCATCGCCCACATCGGCGACCACATCGATCACATCTGCCAGCTCGCGGGCAACGCGAACCACGTCGGCATCGGCAGCGATCTCGACGGCGGCTTCGGCAAGGAGCAGAGCCCCGTCGATCTCGAGACCATCGCCGATCTCCAGAAGCTGGAGGACATCCTCAAAAGCCGCGGCTATTCCGATGAAGACGTGAAGGCGATCTTCAGCGGCAATTTCCTCCGTCTGCTGCGCGAAGCGTGGGCTTGAAGGGCGAGCGGCGCGATCACCGCCATCGGTTGAGGCATGGGAACCGAGGTTGGGAGAAGGCTTGACATCATGATGCGCTCAAAGTATGCGTTGATGCATGAGGACGACCGTTTCCATCGAGGATTCCCTGTTGGAGCAGGCTCGCGAGCTATCGCGTCAGCGCTCATGCACCTTGGGCGAGGTGTTTGATGAGGCCCTGCGGCTGAGGTTCGCCGCCGCCCGGAAGGGATCCTCTCCGGAATCGATTCGACCTCTGAAGACCTTTCGAGGCGACGGTCTACGGGATGGAGTCGATCTGGATTCCTCATCGTCCCTGCAGGAAACCATGGACGGGCGATGATCCTCCTCGATGTCAACATCCTCGTATATGCCCATCGCGAAGACGCCGCACGGCACGCCGATTACAAGGCCTGGCTGGAATCGGCTCTGCATCGGGCTCCAGGAGTCGGTGTCTCCGATCTGGCTTTGAGCGGATTCATCAGGGTAGTCACACACCCGAAAGTGTTCCGTATACCGACACCCTTGGGAGAGGCTTTGGATTTCGTCGAAGACTTTCGATCGCGGGACGAGACGAGCGTAATCGCTCCCGGGCCGAGACATTGGAACGTTTTCCACGATCTCTGCGGTAGAGCGGACGCTCGCGGCAACCTCGTGCCGGATGCCTTCCATGCGGCACTTGCCATCGAGACGGGATGTGAATGGATCACCGCCGATCGCGGATTTTCCAGATTCCCCGGCCTGAAATGGCGTCACCCCTTGGATTGATCTCTTCCGTTCCCTTCTTCATCCGCTGACATTCATAGGGTCATGCCTTGAATCGCAAGGATATCCCTAACCTAGATGACCCCGCGGATAGGGAGAATCATCCCACTCTCCCAAACCACTCCCACATCAGGATCGCGCCGGTGACGGCAATATTGTGGGAATCGTCCGCCTCCCGTTTCGGGAGATGGACGAGTTCCGCGCACTGCCTGTCGATTTCAGGCGGCAGCCCGGAGGGGTCCGATCCGATGACGATCGCGGTTTTCCGGGCGGCGCGGACGTCACCGAGCGGGCGGCTGGAGGGTCCCTCGCCGGTGCCCAACAGGACAAAACCCGCCTCGCTCAGGCGCTCGAGGGTGTGCCCGAGGGATGCGACCTCGAAGACGGGCATTTGGAAGACCGCCCCGGCCGATCCCCGGATGCTTTTCCGCGAATAGACATCGACGCCCCGGCCTTTTTCCATCACGATCCCATCGATACCGAAGGCGCGGGCGCTGCGGAGGAGCGTTCCAAGATTCCCCGCATCAGCGAAATCCACCGGCACGAGAAGGCGGCTGGCACGGGCCAAAAACGCCTCGTCGGGAACAGAAGGTTCCGGGCGACGGGCCGTGGCGCAGGCACCGCGATGAAACCGATAAGCGGGATCCGGGCGCAGATCCGGACCCGCCACTTCGCGGCAGACGACACCCCGCGCGTGGCAGAGAGAGACCAGGTCCGGATGAAGGCCCGCTTGCAGGACCACCTCGAGCGGTTCGAGAGAAGATCCCTGCAGGAGGCGGGCGACCGACAGGCGGCCCTCGACGAGGATTTCACGGGGACCCGGACCGGTTTTGTCCCGGAGATTCATCGCCCCGGCCCGTAAACGGGCTCTCAGTGGGAGTGGGCTTCGCCCTTCTCCCGTCCGAGCAGGCTGATGACACCAAGGACGATCAACGTACCCGCGCCGAGGAGACGCAAGGCGGCCCCGAGGAAGCCCGAACCCATCGCCTCGATGCCGTAGAAGGCAATCCCGGCACCGATGAGAATGGTGAAGACGGGACCGGCGAAGTTGATGGTCTTGTCCGAAACCGGCAGGCATCCCATGATCGTGAACATCACGATGAAGCCCGCGAGATACAGCCAAACGGGCGTCCAATAGCCGGCACCGGCACCGACGCAGACTTCGCAGAGAAGCCAGGAGAGACCACAAAGAAAAAGAAAGCCGTGGGAGAGGGAGTTCATCGCGGGGAAAATGATTCGGATTGTCGGAGATTCAAGCGGGGATTGCCCGTTTCGCGGGGAAATACGCCGGATCACCGGCGGCCGCGCTCACGAAAATCACCAAAGGCGCGGAATTTGTCGTAGCGGCGCTTCAGGAGGGTGTCTTTGTCGAGCGTCTCCAGTTCGGTGAGGTGTTTGATGACCTGGCGCTTCAGGTTGCCGGCGGCGGCGACGTGATCGTGATGGGCACCGCCCATGGGCTCGGGGATGACTTCGTCGATGATCTTCAATCCTTCGAGATCCCCGGCGCTCAGTTTCAGCGCGGTGGCGGCCTCGGTCGCATACTTGCGGTCTTTCCAGAGGATCGCGGCACAACCTTCGGGGCTGATCACGGAATAGTAGGCGTTCTCCATCATGAGGACGCGGTCGGCCACGCCGATGCCGAGCGCTCCTCCCGAGCCACCTTCGCCGATGACGACGGCGACGACGGGGACGCGGAGCATCATCATCTCGCGGAGGTTGAAGGCGATCGATTCGGCGATGTTGCGCTCCTCCGCCTCGATCCCCGGATAGGCGCCGGGAGTGTCGATGAGGGTGACGACGGGGATGTTGAATTTCTCCGCCATCTTCATGAGTCGGAGCGCCTTGCGGTAGCCCTCGGGATGGGCGCTGCCGAAATTGCGGCGGAGGTTTTCCTTCGTGTCGCGCCCCTTCTGGTGACCGATCACCATCACCTTGCGTCCTTCGAGGCGGGCGAAACCACCGGGCATGGCTTCGTCTTCACCGATGTGGCGGTCGCCGTGGAGCTCGAGGAAATCATCGAAGGAGTGCTCGACATAATCGAGCATGAAGGGCCGCTGGGTGTGGCGGGCGATCTGCACGCGCTGCCAAGGGGTGAGATTGCGGTAGACCTCGCCTTTCATTTTGGTGAGCTTGTCCTCGATGCGCTTCATCTCGCTCGACATGTCGATGTCGCTGTCGGCGGCGCGGTCGCGCAGCTCGGCGAGCTGGCGCTCGAGATTGACGATGGGCTTTTCGAATTCGAGAGGTTCGACGGTGGTCATGGCGGGCACTTTAGCGCGTTTCTCGCGGCGGTCTACTTCACAAGATCAACTTTTGAGCCGGTGCGGAGGATGGTGAAAAGCTCTTCGAGATCCTCGTTCGGAATCATCACGCCGAAGGGCCGGGACTCTCCCCCGTCCGGCCCCGGGTCGGCTTGCCGGATGAACAGCCCGATTTTCCCGGTGCGGATCCACTTGGCGCTGCTCATGTAGCTGGGATGCATAAAATTCACGGGCTGGTCGCCGTGCCAGGCGACGCGCTCGCTCACGGTCGTGGAGACGGGAGCCTTGATGTCGGGCGGCAAGTTGCGGTCGACGATCGGGTATTCCTGGAAGAGGGTGTCGCCGTCGAAGACCGTGACGGTGCCTTTCGGGAGGCTGATCTCGACCCGGAAATTCAGGGGATAGACCGTGAGCGGCTCGTCGGGGAAAATGAACTCCGAGGTCTTCCCGTTCGCCCGCATGATGTAATCGATCGTGGTCTGGTTCCGGCTCGCGATCGTGACGAGCGCCTCGCCGCGACGCACCTTGTGCTCGACCTTTCCGGGCATGGGAATCTTCGAGAGAAGGAGATCCATGTTCACCTCGCCGACGATGCGCCGTGCCTCGTCGTAGGTGGCCGACTCCGGAAAATACTGCATCAGGTAGAGGAGCCGGTCACGCGCCGAGACGAGCTCGCCTTCCTTCAAGAGAGCGATCGCGGCGTCGAAGTGGCGCTTTCCGAGATCGGGTCGCCCGAGGGTGCCGCCCCCTTTTCCGGAGATGTGACGGTTCACCACGATCTCGGGCTGGGCGAATTTTTTCCAAAAGAAGTAAGCCCCGGCGACACCGCCCCCGCAGACGAGGAGGGCGAGAAAGGCGAGAAGAAACTTGAACCGGGCCATCGAGGATGCGGAAGAGAGAGAAAACGTGGAGCAGCTCAGAGAAGACCGCGGCGCTTCAGATCAAACACGTTGATGCTGAGGGATCGTCCGATCATGTCCATGGTGAACTTGAGCAGCGAGACCTCCCAGGAATCATCGACGCCGCAGATGAGGGCGCGCGAGGGATCTCCGTTCGAGCGGATCTCTTCGAGGATGCGGTCGCGCACCTGCTCGACGGGGAGATGCACGACCTCCTCGGTGAAGCTGCGTTTGGCGAAATTGAAGCCGTATTGGAAAAAGGCGAAATTCCCGTGCTGGCGGAACCATTCCGCGAAGACCTCGGCCTGCTCGCCGAACCCCTCGAAGAGCAGATCGCGGTAGCCTTGATCTCTATCGTGTCAGCGGTTGTGACGTTCGAGTGGCATCCAAAAAGGATGTGTCTCGCATCTGATTTCAGACCCGACTATAGCGGCACAGAGCGGATCTGGTGCAGGCGGCAGTGGTGATTAGCGAACTAGAG
>JALRFZ010000353.1 GCA_023253615.1 Verrucomicrobiales bacterium
GAGAGGATTCGGAGTCATGAAGATCGCCTTGGCTCCGGCGGCTCGGGTTTTCGTGACGATTTCCTTCAAGTTCCCGCGGTATTCGTCGAGCGGCACGCGGGGGCCGGTCGCAGGAGGATTTTTCCACACATCGACGGCGGCATCGTTGATCCCGAAGCTGATGACAACGACGCGGGGCCGATGCGCGAGGACGTCGCGATCGAAGCGCTTCAATCCATCCCGGGTCGTGTGACCTCCGATCCCGGCATTGCTGACGGAAAGGCTCGAGCCGATGCTCTGGAGCGCTTCGTCAAGGCGGACGGAAGTCACTTTCTCAACGGAGCCGGGCCGGTGGGCGGTGGTGGAGTCGCCGAAGAGCCAGATCGCCCCGGGCTTCGGAGCGGGCGCGACGGGAGGCTGATGGACGGGGATCGTGCCCTTTCCGAGATCCGCCGTCTTCACCTGCATCCTCAGGCCGCCCTGCATCGTCGTGATCCAGAGCTCGCCCGGACGGCGCTCGTAGAGGTAAGGATACGAAACACGTCCGCCACCTTCGTAGTTCGCGGCGACGATCACCGGATCGGACCAGGTCTTTCCATCGTCGTTGGAAAACGCGAGGGAGAGCTCGGACCGGCTCGTGTTGTTCTGCGGGGCGTGACGGGGCGGCGCGTTCCAGAGCAGGGCGGCACGTCCATCGGAGAGCCGCGCGAGCTGGGGACAGCAGGTGACGGAGCGGATCGTGGTGGGCTGCAACCCGTCCCAGTTGAGTCCATCTCGTGAGGTCGCCTCCCAGAGGAAACCGGACTCGGTGCGCAGGAGCAACAGCACGGAGCCGTCGGCGCGCTCGAGCAAACTGCCCTCGATCGAGCCGGCGTGATCGTGAGCCCCCACCCCGTAGTCGAGCACGGAGCCGCGCTGCCAGGTCTGGCCGAGGTCATCGGAGACAAACATCACCGTGGCGTGACGCCACTCGGGGATGATCTCCTGCCCCGCGAGGACGAGACGGCCGCTCGCGAGTTGGATCAGGGAATGGACGCAGCCGCACCAGGGGTCGGAGAGTTTCACGGGCGTCTCCCAGGTTTTCCCGTCGTCGGTGCTGCGGATGGTGCAGGTGGGCAGCACGAACTCGCGCCAATCGACGCCCTTTTCGCCCCATTTCCAACCTTTCGGCGAGCGGCGCTCGACGAGGTTCATGTAGGCACCGACGAGGACGCCCTCGCGGGTCCGCAAGAGGGCGCGTTCATTGCTGACGGTGTGTTTGGCAGGGTCCGGGAACAAGGGAACGGAGGTCCAGGTGCGCCCCTCGTCATCGGATCTGAGCGCCTCTTTCCCCGAGAGCGCGAGCACCGATCCGTCACCGGTCGTCACGAACGGCCCCTGATGATCGGTCGGCAGCCGGGTCGCGGCGGGATGCAGAATGGGATCGGCGGCCTGGGCAAGGCCGACGCAGGAGACCAGCAGAAACGGGAGAAGCCTCGTGAGCATTCCCCGATCCTGAGGGGCCTCCCAGTTTTCGTCACCCGGCCTGATTGCGGCGGAGCGCCTATTCGAAGACGCTCAATTCGATGTTGGCCTTGCGGAGTTTGCGGCTGAGCCCGCGCCCGAGGTTTTCGAGCAGTTTGATCTTGATGGCGGGATGTTCGCTCCCGAGCCGGTCGTAACTCTCGCGGGTGAGCACCTGACATCGGATCGCGGTATCGGCGACGATGGTCGCGGACCGGGGCGAGCGATCGATCAGGGCCATTTCCCCGAAGACCATTCCGGGCGAGAAGGTGGCGAGGCGGCGACGCGATCCTTCGACGCCGATGAAGACACTGACACGGCCTTTCTCAAGGAGGAAAAGTTCGTCGGCTCCGGCCACTTCGATGATGACTTCCCCTGCACCGGCCGTCTGCACGGAGAGATAGCCGGTCATGATCCCGACCTCGGCCTCGGTAAATCCATCGAGCAGCTCGAACTCGGCGAGACCGGCCTGCTCCTCCTGCCCATGGGGGGCACCGAGCGATTCGAGGAGGCGATCCTCGCAATACTCGAGGGCGGGATCGTTTTCCTCGAAGGTGCGGAAGACGTCGGCGGCCTCGGCCCCGAGCTTGGTACGGAAAACGCGCCCGAGCAGAGGCACGCGGTCGGGATGAGTGAAGAGCACGGTCTTGCCCTCCTTCACCAATCCCATCGTCAGCTCGTAAAGCAGACGTCCGGCGGTGTCGTTGATGGTGAGGACATGGCCGAAATCGAGCACGAGATAATCGATTTCCTCACTCCGCTCGAGCACCTCGTGGACCGCGGTCTCGGTGGTGGCGAAGACAAGATTCCCCTGCATCTGCACCGCGACGATGCGGCGTCCGTGCTGTTTGAGAAGGGCGCTCTCCTCGATGGAGCGGACTCGGTGGGAATTCACGCGCGATCCATCGAAGACGAGGCGGACCGCTCCATCGCGGGTACCGCGGCGATTGAAAAGATGCAGGTCGAGCCTCTGCGAGAGGGCCTCGCAGACGCGGATGCCGCGGACGCTGTTGCCATGGCTGTCGAGCCGCGGGGAGAATACCCCGATTCCGAGCTGGCCGGGCAGCACGGCGATGATGCCTCCGGCGACGACGCTCTTTGCCGGCATGCCGACCTTGTAGATCCATTCCCCCGCCCAGTCATACATCCCGCACGAACTCATCACGCTGAGCATGTTGGCGACATATTCCCCGCGGATCGCTTGTTTTCCCGTGACGGGATTCGCTCCCCGGTTTGCGAGGGTCGCGGCCATGATTCCGAGGTCGCGACAGGTCACGGAGACGGAACATTGCTGGAAATACAGCTCCACGGTGGGATCGGGATGGCTCGTGAGGATGTCGAAATTCCGCAGCATGTGGCC
>JALRFZ010000388.1 GCA_023253615.1 Verrucomicrobiales bacterium
GTGGAGGAGGCTCTCGCGGCCGGCAAGGACGTGCTCCTCGAGATCGAGTTGCAGGGCGCCCGCCAGGTCCGCGACAGCGCGCCGGGTGCCATTCGGGTCTTCCTGGCCCCACCGTCGTGGGAGGTCCTCGTCGAGCGCAGCGAGATCCGCCGCCCGCAGGATCGCCTCGCGAGGGTCGCGTCCGAAGATCGATTCGATCTCCGGCAAGAGCCGGTGTCGGATTCGGTTGCGCAGCGCGAAATCCGATTCGTTGCTCGCGTCCTCGCGCCACAGCAGATCGTGACGCGCGGCATAGGCCTGGATCGCGGGCCGGTCCACACCGAGGAGCGGCCTGAAGAAATGCATTGCGACTCCGTCGACCGTCCGGGTGGATTCCTCCCTCATTCCCCCGAGGCCGCGCGCACCCGACCCGCGAAAAAGATGCATCAATACCGTCTCAACACGGTCGTCGGAATGATGCGCGAGAAAGACCCGGGGACATCGCCTCTCCCGCGCCACCTCCGCGATCGCCGCATAGCGCATCTCGCGGGCCATGGTCTCCAGGGATCGCTTCCGTCGTCCTGCCTCCTCCCTGACCTCGACATGGCGGATTTCGCAAGCATTTCCCCAACGGGTCGCCAGTTCCGCGACAAAAGCGGCATCTTCCGTGGACTCCTTGCCGCGCAGACCGTGATCGACATGCACGACAACGAGGCTACCGAACCCATGGGTTCGCAAGAGATGCCACAGGACGATCGAGTCCACACCGCCCGACACCGCGACGAGATATGGAGACGCGGGATCCCAACGCCTTCCGAGCGTCGCTCCCAACTGCTCAAGTGCCGGCTTCGCCTTCTTCACTCGAACGATTGAACAGGGTCAAGCAACAGAGTCAACCCCGTTGAATGGCACAAAAACCGAAAGATACCCCGCCAACCAAATACCGAAATGACCAAAACAGGCCAAGTTCATGAACACAAGAGTGCAAGAATAAATCGCAACGGACCAGACCCGTTGACATATATCGGACCGCGTGTAATGTCGAATTAAGAAACCCTTCAATTTCATGAGGCAGATCAGAATCAAAAATACAGGAAAAGCATATTATCATTGCATTTCACGTGTCGTGGACCGGCGGATGGTGTTTCAGGCGGGGGAAAAGGAAGCTTTTCGGGCGACGATGCGGAAGCTGGAAGCTTTTGCAGGGGTCCGGGTGGTCACTTATTGCCTGATGAGCAATCACTTCCACCTTCTCCTGGAAGTGCCGGACCGGGCCACCCTGCCGCGTCTGGATGCGGAGGGGCTGCTCCGGGTGCTGCCGCTGCTCTATGACCCTGCCACGGTGGAGACGATTGCCCAAGAACTCGAAACGGCCCGGAAATCAGGCAATGCGACCTGGGAACGCGAAATCCTCGATCGCTACGAATACCGCCGTGGCGATCTCTCGATGTTCTTGAAGGACCTCAAGCAACGGGTCTCGATGTTCATGAACAAACGGCTCGAGCGCAGCGGCACGCTCTGGGAAGGTCGATTCAAGAGTGTGCTTGTGGAGGGGGGCGAGGCGGCGCTGCAAACGGTGGCGGCGTACATCGATCTCAATCCGGTGCGGGCGGGGATGGTGGGGCGCCCGGAGGACTACCGCTGGAGCGGCTACGGCGAGGCCTGTGGGACGGGCAAGGGCTCGGCGAAGGCGCGCTCGGGGCTGGGTTCGATCCAGCGCGAGGGATTGGAAACTCCCGGCTCCGTGACGGATTGGGAGGTGGTGGGCGAACGTTACCGCCGCCTGCTATACGTGGAGGGCGTGGAACGACCGGGCGAGGAGGTGACGGGGGAAGGCGGTCGCAGAGGGATCGCGGCGGTGGAGGTGGAGCAGGTCGTGGCGGGAAACCGGCGGATGACCTTGCCGGAGGTGCTGCATCGGAAGGTGCGATATTTCACCGACGGCGTGGTGCTGGGATCCGCGGCGTTCGTGGAAGAGGCCTTCGGGCGCTTGCAGGAGCAGGGCCGGATCAGCGGAAAACGCCGGACCGGCGCGCGCAAGATGCGGGGAGCGGACTTCGGAGAACTCCGCGTGCTGCGCGATCTGCGCGTGCGGGTGATCGATGACGCGGGTGTTTGAAATCCGCCAAAACCGCCCGGGCACGATACGCCAGGAACCGGAACCGCGCGGATCGCCCTGCTTTTCCCCGCCATTCCGGGTGTCGCTTTCCCCGCTTGCAATCCGGGAAATTGCGCGGTCATTCCCCGTCCCATGTCTGACCCCTCCTCCAACTCCCTGATCCCGCCTTCCCGGATCCGCAACATCGCCATCATCGCCCACGTTGATCATGGCAAAACCACGCTGGTGGACCAGATGCTGAAGCATGCGGGATCCTTCCGCGACAACCAGGTGGTGGAGGAGCGCGCGATGGACTCGATGGACCAGGAGCGCGAGCGAGGCATCACGATCAAGGCAAAGAACACCTCGGTGAAGTGGGGCGACAACATCATCAACATCGTCGACACCCCCGGCCACGCCGACTTCGGCGGCGAGGTGGAGCGGGTCATGAAAATGGTCGATGGCGTCCTCCTCGTCGTCGATGCCTACGAGGGTCCCCAGGCCCAGACGCGTTTCGTGCTGAAAAAAGCGCTCGCCCACGGCCTCACGCCGATCGTTTTCGTCAACAAGATCGACCGTCCCAACGCGGAGCCTCTCCTGATGCACGACAAGGTGCTCGAGCTGTTCCTCGACCTCGATGCGAACGAAGAGCAGTTCGGCGCGCCCTTCCTCTCCGGATCGGCCAAGAACGGTTACGCCGGTCTGAAGCCGACCGACGAGATGAAGGACATGACCCCGCTCTTCGAGGCGATCATGGAGCACATCCCGGCTCCCGACGCGGATCCGGACGGGGAATTCAAGATGCTCGTCTCGAACATCGATTGGTCCGACTACGTCGGTCGGATCGCCATCGGCAAAATCCTGGCCGGCAGCGTCGAGATCGGTCAGACGGTGTGGCGCCTCATCCCGGGTGAAAAACCGCAGCGCGCCAAAATCACGAAGGTCTTCGAATACACCGCTCTCGCGACGGGCGAAGTCACCCTCAGCGGTGCGGGCCACATCGTGGGCCTCTCCGGCTTCGAGGATGTGGATATCGGCGAGACCATCGCCGCCACGGCCGAGTCCGAGCCCATCCCCTTCGTCGAGATCGATCCGCCGACGGTCATGATGTCCTTCGCCGTGAACGACGGCCCCTACGCCGGCACCGAGGGCAACCGCGTCACATCGCGGGAAATCCGCGACCGCATCTTCCGCGAGGCCCGCACCAACGTCTCGATCAAGGTCGAGGACACCGACAGCGCCGGCGAGTTCAAGGTCAGCGCGCGCGGCGCCATGCAGGTGGCGGTCGTCGTCGAGGAAATGCGCCGCGAAGGCTTCGAGGTGCTCGTTTCGCGCCCCACCGTCATCAAACGCGAGATCAACGGACGCCTTCACGAGCCCTTCGAGACCCTCTATCTCGAGGCACCCGAGGAAACGATCGGTGGCTGTATCCAGGCCCTCGCGAACCGGAAGGGCGTGATGGAATCGATGAGCACCCGCAACGGCCGCACCACGATCGAGGCAACCATCCCCACCCGCGGCCTCATCGGCTTTGAATTCGAACTGCTGAACCTCACCAGTGGCGAAGGCATCATGTCGCACCTCTTCAAGGAATACCGTCCCGACTCGGGCGACATCCGCACCCGCGGCACCGGCACTCTCGTCTCCATGGAGAAAGGCGAGGCGATGACCTATGCGCTCGGCAACATCGAAACGCGCGGCAAACTTTTCGTCGGTCCCGGCGACGTCGTCTATGAAGGCATGATCGTGGGTGAAAACCCCCGCGCCGACGACCTGCCGGTGAATCCGACCAAAGCGAAGCACGTGACGAACCACCGGGCCGCCGGCAGCGACAAGACGACCGCCCTGACCCCTCCGCTGAAGTTTTCGCTCGAGCGCGCCATCGAGTACATCGAGCCGGACGAACTCGTCGAAGCCACGCCGAAGAACATCCGCCTCCGCAAGCGCATCCTCGACAGCAACGAGCGCAAGCGTCTCGCGAAGAAGGGGTGATTCTCCGTCCACAGATTCCCTCGGGGGACCGCACGAATTCGGTGGGCGCGTGATGGTGTGACATCACGGGGATTGAACCGGAGACCGGGTTCATGTGAAATGGCACCTTTCAGGAGCCTTGCACCGGGCCCGGCTTGAAGCGACATCCTCCGGGCATGGCGGACTCCGCGCGGAATCCGGGACGGTGGCGGTCCCACCCCGGTGCGATTTTTGGACAATCGCCCTTGCCCTCGGGATGGCGCTCTCTAAGCTAGCTCCCGCCCGATTTCCGTCTCCGCCCGATGCCGACCGATCCCTTCATCCACCTCCACCTGCACACCGAGTATTCCCTCCTCGACGGGGCGGTGCGCATCGCGGATCTGATGAAGAAAGCCGAGCGCTGCAAGATGCCCGCGGTGGCGATGACCGACCACGGCAACATCTTCGGGGCGATCGAATTCTACCAGGCGGCGAAAAAGGCGGGGATCAAACCCATCATCGGCTGCGAGGCCTACCTGACTCCGCCCGGGGTGCCGCTAACGGAGAAAAAAGCCGAGATGGTGAGTTCCGGCAAGGTGAAGAAAAAACGCAACTCGCACCTCACCCTGCTCGCCTCGACGAACGAAGGCTACGCGAACCTGATGAAGCTCGTCAGCCTCGGCCACCTCGAGGGGATGTATTACAAACCGCGGATCGACAAGGAGGCCCTCGCCACCCACTCCGAGGGCATCATCTGCCTGAGCGGCTGCATCAACGGCGAGATCAACCAGTTCATCCAGAACGAGGACCTCGACTCGGCGCGCAAGAGCCTCGGTGAATTCGTCGACATTTTCGGACGCGACCGCTTTTTTCTCGAGGTGCACGACCACGGCTTCTCCGAACAGGCCACCTGCACGCGGCAGATGGTGGAGTTCGGGAAGGAGTTCGGTCTCGACCTCGTCGCCGCGAACGACGTCCACTTTCTCAACCAGGCCGACCACGACGCGCACGATGTGATGATCTGCATCGGCACCGGCTCGCTCCTCATGG
>JALRFZ010000417.1 GCA_023253615.1 Verrucomicrobiales bacterium
CATACATACATACATACATACGTACATAAAAATTGCAACAGAGCGTACACCATGCACGCACATGTGGACACACTACATCAACCCACATCATCAACGCGTCAGAAACATGGTACTCAGCAACCACAGCTGGCGAACTATGAACATGTGCCGACATGCGAAAGGCATGAAGGACTTGATCCCAGACGAATTCATTAAGTATTCGTATCGGAAAAATTCAAAACGCGGAAATTACTACCAAGTGGTGGGCCTGATAGGACTCGAACCTATGACCCTGCGGAAATCGGCGTTCATCCGCGTTGAGATTTTCCCATCTCCGCCGTGGCGGTCTGGAGACCACCACTACCAGCGTTCGCGGAGTCTTCTGCCCGCAGTGGTGACGTCCACGTCGCCACCGCTCCGGCCGGCGGAATGCGATTCCGCCCTACACCGCCCCGCAGACCAAGCACTAAGGACCAAGCACTAAGGACCAGGCACTAAGGACCAGGCACCCTGAGCACGCCGCCTTTTACCTTTTACCTTTTACTCCCGCCTCTGGCACCAAGCACCGCGCCTCTCGCCCTCCCTCACTCGATTCCGATGCGGACGCGGAAAAACGTTTTGCCGGGCGAGGGCGGGACGCTCAGGCGGATCGATTCCCGGGTGCCATCCGTCTCCAGCACTTCGGTCACGGGATCCGGCGCGTCCTCCCAGATCCGGAGATCGGCCGACCGCTCCACCATCCATCCGAGATCTTCCGCGAGCCGGTTCCGCGTGAAGACCCATCCCGCTCCTTCCGCGGACGGACCCATGGCCCGGAAAAGATCCGCGGCCGCCGGCACCCGTGCCGGCAGACCGAGGGCGTATTTCATCAGGTTCGGCACCCCGTCGCCGAAGAGGCTGCCCCCGGCCCCGCCCCTTTCCGCCACGTCGCGCTCCTCTTCACTGAAATGGAGAAACTGCCACTCGTCGAAGCGCGTCGGCGGCCCCTCGAAAGCCCCGATGTCGTTCCGCCGGAGCAAGGGCACCCCGGTGAAATCCTCCGCCGGTGTCAGCTCCACCCCGGCGTTGAGAAGAGGGCTGCCGGGTCCCGGAGGCGCTTCGGTCAAGGCCAGGTCGGCGAGTTCGAAACTCTCAAGGTCATGGCCCATGGACTGCCATTGCGGGAAGGTCGGAGTCACGACCCCGCTCCCGGTCCCGTAGGCGTGGACGAGGCGGTTTCCGCCGAGGTGGTAGGCATTGCCTGCAAAGAGCTGCCCGTCCGTGTGCTCCAGCCAGCTGAACACATTCGCTCCCACGGGCGTGTCCGGCAGCACCACCGCATTGTTCCGGAAGACCACGTCGAGCGGTCCGCTCCGGGTGAAAAAGGCCGCCTGCGGCACCCCGCCCTGGATGCTCGTGATTCCGGACCCGTCGAGGTGGCAGCCTTCGACCACGAGTTCTCCCGCGACCGCCGTGGCCGTGAGCATGCCCGAGCGTTTCAGGATGCTGTTGCGGATCGTCAGACGGTGGCCGGGCGGTCCGTAGACAGGGCCCTCGATCCGGCATCGCTCGATTTCGACATTCGCGTTGAAGGAAAAGTCCCCGAAGGTCGATCCCTCGATCCGCACCTCTTCGACCCCGGTTCCAAAAACGGGACCCGTCCCGAAATCGCAGTCGATGAATTCAAACAGCGCGAATTGGTCCGGTTCGCCGGGCGTACCCAGGTTGTGGGCGAAAAAGACCGGAAAAAGCGGGCTCATCGTGCCTTCGGACGATCCGATCAGACCCGCGTTGGCGACCGTCTTGCAGCGGTGGTAGCGGTGGATGATGCCGAGGGGCAGGGGTTGGTGGTTGAACGAGACAAACACCGTCTGGCCGCCCGGACCGCCGTAGGGCGATCCCTGCTCGCATTGCACGTCCTCGATCAGCACGTCGTCGCCGGGGCCTCCCGTGGTCAGGCCGAAGTTGTGTTTCGATCCGTAGTAGAGGTAACAATGGGCGATGCGAGCCCGTCCCATAGGCCCGTTGTTTCCCACGCAGTAGGCCCCGATCGAGTCCCCGTCGTAAGACCGCGAGAGGCAGGTCTTCCCCACGTGGAGGTCCTCGATCGAAAGGTGGGGTGCCTCGAGCATTACCGCCGATCCCTTCGACATCACGCGGCTCCTCTCATAGCGTTTGCCATCGTTCCGCGGATCGGTGCTGCCGAAGGGATGCAGGTAGAGACGGACGCCATCCGTCCAGAAAGATCCCGGGGTCGCTCCGAGGAAGGCTTGCACCGAAGCGAGGTCGGGGCCCGTGGGATGATGGAGGAATTGGTCATCCTCCCAGATCACGATGTGTTCCTCCGTGTCGGTCGTGGAATAGACGTTCGGGATCCCGGTAGGCTCCCAATCCGAAGGATCGAGCGTGTGATAGCTTTTCACCCGGATCCACTCGTTGCCCGGAGCGGCGCGCACCGAGAGCCCGCTGGTCTGGATGATCCACGATTCACCCCCGCCATCCAGAGGCGCGCCGCTGGTGTCGATGATCAGGGTGTCGCCCTCTTCGGAGGTCTCCGCGCTCAGCATTCCGGCATGACGGCTCTCCTCGTTGATCTTGGCGAGGCTGGCCCAGGCGCGGTCCGGATGGGTCCCGTCGTTCACGTCATCTCCGGTGGCCGGGTTGCAATACCACGTCAGGCCGGTTTCCGGTTCGAGGAGGTCCGGCGGGTAGACGATGTCGGAGAAATCCGCGTTTTCGAAGCGGTAGGCGGACGGAGCCCCCATCCGGCACTGGATCCCGGAGTTGGTCTTGTCCACGCCGAAGCGGGCGCCTCCCACGTCTGGAATTCCGATGTTTCCATCATCGAAGCCGCCCCAGCTTTGCATCGGCTGCCCGGGAAACTTGTAATAAAATCGCGCCGAGCCCTGGAACGGGGATTCGCGCGACACCGCGACCCCCAGAAAGATCCAGCGGTTCGTCATGGATTCGGGCAGGAAGGTGCGTTCGCCATAGGCGGTGCCGCCGCTGATCATGCCATTTTCGATGGTCAGACTGGGCCCTGGCTCCACGACGCTGCTGTTGATCGACAGGATTCTCGCGCCGTGGTTCTGGAGGCTTTTGAAGAAAAACCAGCCGCTCACGAATACCCGGTCACCCGCGCCCGGCAGTTCGACCGTACCATGGGGCGGGGGATTCTCCGGGCGGATCACCGCGCTTGCTGCTGCCGTTCCGACGAGGCGGGGGCCTCCGGCGCGCTGCAACAAGGTTCTCTGCACCCGCGCGAAGTTCGTCCCCGGATTCGCCTCGTCCAGCTGTCCGACCGTCGCGAACATCTCGCGGAAAAGCAGCGTCATTTCCGCCCGGGCGGGCGATCCCCCTGGCAGCCACGCGAGGAGCAGTCCGATCGCCACCAGGGCCGGCCTCCGCGTCCGGCGACATCCCGTCCGCTTCATGCCGAGCCGATGCAGCGTCGTTCCCGCTTCGCGGAAATCGCGTCGGGCCGGGCTTCGCGGGGAGGGGAGAAGCGCATCGTGGTGGGAACATAGCGGTCGCGAGCGACCCTTCAACGTTCAAATTCGCCTCCGCGCGGGTTGGGCGTTCCACGTCGCCACCGCGCCGTCCGGGGATGGCGGTCTGGAGACCACCACTACCAGCGTGTGCGGAGTTTTCCGCCGGTAGTGGTGACGTCCACGTCGCCACCGTTCCGGCCGGCGGAATGCGATTCCGCCCTACACCGCCCCGCAGACCAAGCACTAAGGACCAGGCACTAAGGACCAGGCACCCTGAGTACGCCGACCTTTTACCGCGCCGCGAGGCGCTCCGGCGTCGACCTGGTGCGTTCATTGAACACGAGCTTTTCCTTGTCGGCTGGCGCTCCGGGGTGACCTTTTTCAACGCGAATGGCAGTGAATGCGCTTCGCTTCCGCGAATTTCCGCGAATGGCGCGAGGAGCCGGTCACGGATGGATGAAAAACTTCGAACGCAGATGGCCACAGATGCGCTGCGCTTCCGCCGATGACCGCAGATGGCGTGCTCATCAAACCCTCGGCGATCTGAGCACGCCGACCTTTTACTTTTTACTTTTTGACTACGTTCCGCTCCGTCTATCTCCGCTACGCTCCGATTCACCTTTTACCGCGCCGAAGGCGCTCCGTTTCATTCAGTTCAAAAAACATTGAACCAACTTCTTTGCATGTGTTAAATTCATTCGCAACTGATGTCCGAATCCGAATCCGAGCCGCGTTTGGCCGAGGGACTCCACCCCGTGGAGTCCGGATTCGTGCGTTTTTTCGTGCATCTCGCCACCACCCTCGGGCTGCCGCGGTCGGTGGGCGAAATCTTCGGTTTCCTCTTCGCCTCCGAGGTCCCCGTTCCCTTCGACGAGGTCGTCGCCCGCCTCGGCATCAGCAAGGGATCCGCGAGCCAGGGTTTGCGCCTGCTCACCAAGATCGGAGCCGTCTCGCAGGTCTATGTGCCGCGCGACCGGCGCACCTTCTACGTCGCCGAGACCCGCATGCGCCAGCTCTTCAGCAGCGCCCTGCGCGAATCCCTCCGCCCGCATCTCGAGGGCAACAGCCGTCTCGTCGCCCAATTGGAGGAAAGCATCGAGGCGCATGCCACCACCCTCGGCGACAACGCCGGCCATTACCGTTCCCGCGCCGCGTCGCTCCGTGCGTGGAACGAAAAGGCCCTCATCCTCCTGCCGCTGCTCGACAAGCTCTTCTCCCTGCCCGCACCCTTTTTCCCCCTCGGCTTTCTCGGCGGCTCCTCCGAAGAGCCGTCTCCGGACGAAAAACCCTGAACGCCCGCGCCATCGCGACGTTCCTCCATTCCCCGCCTCAACCGAAAGGTCTCCCCGCCAAAGGGAACGACCAAGGGCGGTAGCGTCGAAAGCGCCTCTCGGTGCTGTAAAAAGTTAAAGGTAAAAGGTAGGAGCGCCTCTCGGCGCGGTAAAAGGTGCGAGAGTAAAAGGTAAAAAGTTGGGAATCCCCATCCGCGTGCATCGGCGGAAGCGCAGCGATTCTGCGGTCATCTGCGTTTGAAGACCTTGCACCACCGGTGATCCTCTCCTCACGCCATTTGCGGAAATTCGCGGGAGCGAAGCGCATTCGCGCTCCATTCGCGTTGAGAAAGCAGGAACCACGAATTCCACGAATCAAACGAATCCATTCCCCCGGATTCGCGGAAATTCGCGGGAGCGAAGCGCATTCGGGAAATGTCC
>JALRFZ010000436.1 GCA_023253615.1 Verrucomicrobiales bacterium
CGATTCGATTTTGTTTCCATTCCCGCAAAAGGAACGGCTCAGGGAGCGATGAGCCTCTATTTTTCTGAGTCAGCTCTGGATGTCGAGAAGCTCACGATTCGGTTTAATCTCGGAATTGGAGTCGAGACGGTCTCGCAATCGGTGGAACTGCCAGTCACCATTTCCTCCGCCCAGTCCGGAGGCCTTGATCTTAGAAACCTATTCCCGTAAACAACATGAAAGAATTCGAACGCAAAGCTCAGGACTATTACGGCGAAGTGGTCATCAACAAAGGCCTCATGGGGAAGGCCGGATTCGGTGCCAGGGCCATTCCCGTTTATGTCGGCGAGTGGATCATCAACCAATTCCTCCAGGACGGTGAGATCAACGAGGATGCTCGCGAACAGATCACCGGGATTGTGACGCGATTCCTTCCCCAGAAGGCGGACAAGAACTGGATTCTGAACGACCTGAAGGATCACAAGCCGGTTCAGATTCTCGATGATTTCCGTGTCACGGTGAATCTCGACAAGAACACCCACGAACTCAGCATCCCGGTCCTTGACGAGTCGCATGCCCTGATTCAAAAGCCGATCCTGGACAGCAATCCGATGCTTCTGAAAACCGGGATGTGGGGCCTCGGGACCCTCCAGTATGTCCCGCCAGACGGGCAAGAAGTGAAGAAGGGGCAGATCTGGATGACCGATTTCAAGGCTTTCCAAACCCCAGGCGTAGATCTCGATTACTTTGTGAGCAGTCGGCGCCACTTCTCGCTGGAAGAATGGATCGACCTGCTGGTTTCCAGTTGCCAGTTCAATCCGGAGTCCCACACGCTGGCGCAGAAGATGCTTCTCCTCTCGCGGATCATCCCGCTCGTGCAACCGCGCGTCAATTTGGTGGAGTTGGCCCCCAAGGGAACGGGGAAATCCTTCGTATTCGACAACATCAGTCGCTATGCGGCGGTGATTCCCGGCGGCAAGCTCTCCGCGCCAAGCTTGTTCTTCAACAGCGCGAGTCGGCAGATCGGACTCATCCCCCGCTACGATGTCGTCGTCGTGGATGAGATCCAGAAAATCCAGACCGATGCCGCAGGCGAGGCGATGGCAGGACTGAAGATGTATCTGGAGAGTGGCCGATACCGCCGCGCAACCGGTGACATGGGCACCTCGGAGGCAGGGTTCGTCATGCTCGGAAACATCACGCTCACCGACGAGCGCCGACCACTCTATCATACCGAAGGACTGTTCAAGGAACTGCCGAGCGCGCTCCAGGAGTCCGCTTTCATCGACCGGATTCATGGGCTTCTCGAAGGCTGGTTCATGCCGCGGATCACAAAGAACACGCCATCACGAATGCTTGGCCTGAAAGGGGATTTCTTCGGAGAGATCCTCCACGAGCTGCGCCCCCGTCTTGAGTTCGCGGATTACGTCTCTCACAGCCTCCGGCTTCCGAGCTGCGAGGACATGCGCGACAACAAGGCGATCGCGCGAATCGCTGAAGGTTACCTCAAGCTGCTTTTCCCTGATCTCAACCTGACCGAGGAGGAATTCGTCGAGTTCTGCGTCAATCCGGCATTGCGGATGCGGCAACAGATCCGTGACGAACTCTCGAAGATTGATCCAGAGTACGGGTGGGTCTCGATCCGGAGTTCGCGCCCCGATGAGTTTCAGTTGTTGCACCCCGCGGAAAAGCCCAAGGAAGACCCGTCAGTTCCAAAGGTTGAGGCCCTTCCGACGGAACGAACTGCTGAGCCAACGACGCTCGACATCAAGGAAGGGGACACTGGCATCTCCTATCGGAGGTTGTTTGAACCCTACTTCAGAGGGGCGAAGCAGATTACCCTTGTCGATCCCTACATCCGGCTCGATTACCAGATTTTCAACCTCATGGGCTTTCTTGAGATGCTCGATGGCGAGGACGGAGAGGTGGCCGTGCATCTTGTAACGGCGGCCGGCTCTCCGGAAGAAGAGGTCGAACTGTCCGAGAAGCTCGACCAAGTGCAGGCCGGAGCCATTGCGAAAAAGATCGACTTCACCTACACTTTCGACTCGACCAAGCACGACCGATACATCCAAACGGACACGGGTTGGCGAATCACGCTTGGAAGGGGCCTCGACATCTTCCACCGGGCTGATGGGAAATACTCACTCGGGTTCATTGATCAGTCGCAAAGGAAGTGCAAGGAGACGAACATTGTGTTCAGTAGGATCGCGTAGCCCGTAATCCCCCCTCACTCCAGCCCGCGCACCACCACCTCGTCCACGTCAAAGGTCTCGAGCGGACCGACGGCGGTGGGGACGATGACGATCTTGCCAACGTGTCGCATCGTTTCCTCCCAGGAAAATCCCATCGTCGAGCGACGCCAGCCGGCGGCGGCCGCCTCTTCATCGGTCCAGCCGTAGCGCAGCATGGCCTTCGCCTCGCGCCAGTCGGTGCCGAAGTTGACATTCGTCTCACGGGTCCATTGGGCGACATCCTGGGCGAAGACCTCGATCTGCACCCGGCCACCTTCGCGGGGCGCGCGCACCTTCACCGAGATCGCGGCCCCACGACCGCCGAACCGCACGGGCCAATCGCCGGCCAAGGGAGAAGTCTCCGGAGTCGCACCGGACAGGGCGATGGGCAGATTCCGCCCGACGCGGGAGACCCTGACAAAACCACCGGACGCGCCTCCTTCCGCGACGTGCACGATCCCATCGACGCCTTTCCAACCCGAGGCATCGGTGGTGAAATCGATCCGCTCCTCTTTCACCGGACGCGGCTCCCACACGTCCTCACGCAGGGACGAAGGCCGCTCCGGCAAGGATTCATCAACAAGGGTGACCCCGTCGAAAGCGAAGAGGGTGGCGCGCTCGATCTCGATCCGGAAAGACCATTCGGACCCCGCTTTCATCCGATCGCCGCCGCTCGTCCAGACGAGGGTGGCCTCGTGCAAATCCCCGGAAAGGGGCGCCGACTCCGCCACCACTTTTCCATCCCCGTCGAAAGCGAACGCCTTCACCGAGCCGCCCTCCGCCGCCGCAGTGATGCGCAGGGAATCTCCGGAAAGCCTCAAGGAGCGGGTCACGACTCTGGCGGGTTTGTCAGGATCGACGGACTCGTACCCGGCGAAGTGATCGAGCGGCAATCGCGCGAGGCAGGGCAGGCAGTGGCGTTTCCAACCGGTGTGGGGAAAGTCGTCGCCGCCATAGAAGATCATCAGCTCGCCCCCTTGCGCGACGGGAGGACCGGCCATGGCGTAAATGCATTCGCTGTCGTAGCTGCCCTTCGGTCCGCGTGGAATGAGCGGCACGCCGGGGAGGACACGCTCCCAATGCAGACCATCAGGACTCCACGCCAGCTCACAATCGACGGTGCGCCCCTTGCCGAGATCGTAGAGCATGGCGTAGCCAAGGTAAATCGATCCGTAGCGGAAGACGGGCAGGCAATAGGTCTGTCGCGAACGCCCTTCCTCGAGCGTCGATCGCAGGACGAGGCCGTTGTTTTTCCAATTGAGAAAATCGGTGCTCTCAGCCCGCGCCACGAGCCGCTCGCCGAGATAGAGTTTGGTGAACCAGAGGTATTTCCCGCTGCGCTCGTCCCAGAAGGCATTGTTGTGGGTGTCGCCGTTGCGCGGTCCGAACCCCTGCATCGCGACCGGATCGCCCCAATGAACGCCGTCGGTGGAGAACCTCGCCTTCAACTGCCCGAGGCCGGTGTCGTAGACCATCTTGTAGCGGCGGGCCGCATCGGGATCGTGCAGATCCTTGAATACACCGACGTTCGGCGTGTCGCGGGCGACGATGTTGGTCCGGCGGTCGCCGTCGTGGGCGAAGAGCCCTAGCTGCGGCTTGTCCCAGACGATCCCGTCGCGCGAGGTCGCGTAGAGGAGATACCAGCCGACGTCATGCACGGTGCTGGGCCCGTCCATTTTCGCGATGACGTCGGCATCGGCGAGGACGCATTTGTACCAAAGCTTGAAGATCCCCTCCTCCTCGTCCCAGAGCAGGTTGGGATAGAGGTTGTTCATCGAATTCTCCCACGGTTTGTCGGCCTGGAAGAGCGGATTGGCGGCTTCTTTCACGACCTTGCCGTGGACGAGACGGGCGTTCCCGGTGGAATCGACGACGCGGCGGTCGAGCACGAGGAGTTTGTCAGGATCGGGGGCGATGAGACGCGGCCGGGATTCCTCGGCAAAGAGTAAGGTCGTCGTCATCGCGATGACGAGACCGGAAAGAGCGGACTGAGGTTTCATGGGGGATCACCCTCCCGGCGGACGCGAGAAAGGCGCGGCGGCTTCGCGGGCCTCCTGCTCCAGATCGGAATCCCAGTATCCATCGCGGACGCACTGGGTCAGATACTCGCGAAGAAATTCCTCAACCCCGCCAAGCCGCTCGAACTGGGCGACATGGGTGAGCTCATGCACGAGCAGCGAGGGATTCGTCGCCTGCGAGGCCTCGAGGTAGATGCCGTAATTCACCGCCATGCCCGTCGGTCCTTCCGAGAGGACGCCGAAGACGCGGTGGAAAAGACCCGTGAAAGTCTGACCCGGCGTGGGCACGCGCGGCACGGGGAGGATGCGCACTTCCTCGGGTCGGCGCACCCCCACATTCTGGGCCCAGAGCCGCTCCCATTCGCGGAGGGGACGTCCTTCGCGCAAGATCGCGGCCTCCTGCTTGCGGACCCAGCGGGTCCCGAGCGGGAGCGTGGCCTTGACAAGGAGATTGACCCAGAAGGATTTCATGTTCGTGACGACGCCGCGGGAGAATGTAACCACCGACGCGGTCTGGTCCAGAGCATCCGCGTGGTTACGGTTGAAATTTCACGGTCGATTCTGTTCATTTTCAGGCGGCACGGACGGGGCGGCGGGACGGCTCACCTCGGGGAGGTATTCCCCCATGACGACCCGTTTCCACCAATCGCCCGTGTCCCGGCGCTCCTCCGGGGTGGTGAATTCGTAGCGCATCAGGCGCGCCCGGACGAGACGGGGCGGCGAATCGGGAAAGGGATCGTATTTCAAAAGCCGCTTCACCCCGCGGTCGCCCTCGAGCAGTTTCAGCACGAGCGATTCGATCCAGCCGGCGTTGCGGCTGCGGTAGTCGAAGCGTCCCTCGAGGGCCGCGAACCAGAATTGCCACGCCACCCGCGGCTGGTGCGGCGCGACGAAGCGGGGCCGGTCGGAGATCTCATCGACCTTCCAGGCGAAATCGTAGGCGAGCCAGTTCGTCCCGTCGGCACTGCCCTCGAGGATGATCTCGGGACGCTCCGTCGTCATGGTGCGGAAAAGCCCGTAACCCGAGGCCAGGTGAAAAGGCGAGAGACTGCCCGTGAAACGATCGAGCCAGGCGGGAGTGGGATCGTTTTTCAAAACGGGCTTCGGTGCCTGATGCAGGTCGCCGAGGACGATCTGCACGTTTACCAGCGCGAGCGCGAGCAAGGCCGGTCCGGCGAAGACAAAACGCAGCACGAGCGGACGACGTGGCATCGGATCGGTGAGCCCGAGCGGCACGAACGACAACGCCGACCGCAGCCACGACGGCCAGAGCCGGTCCTGCACGAGCGGCAAACAGAGCACGATCGTGAGCCAGTTGAAGTAGGTGAAATTCCCCGTCAGCAACACCAGCAACATCAGCCCGCTGAATCCGATCGCGGCGACAAGACGCCCCCATCGTCCGAAAATCACGGCAAAGGGCAGCACCATTTCCACCAGATACATCGGCACGAGCGAGGCCTTGTGAAACCACGCCGGCAGTTGGTGCAT
>JALRFZ010000440.1 GCA_023253615.1 Verrucomicrobiales bacterium
GCTGGATCGTGGAGATGCAGACCTGGGCATCGGCCGGGACATGCGACGAGGCCAGCCGCTGGGTGGCGTAGATCGAGGTGAAGGATCGGTTGTCGTCGGTCGGCGTGTAGGCGAGGAACTCCTGCTCGGCCTGCTCGCCGAGGTTCCGCGTATCGACGAGGAAGAGGACGCGCTTCACCCGGGCGTGCTTGAGGAGCCGGTAAATCGAAGTGATCGCGGTGAAGGTTTTCCCCGATCCCGTCGCCATCTGCACGAGGGCACGGGGTTTGGCCTTTCGGAAAGAGGCCTCGAGATTCGTGATCGCGTGGATCTGGCAATCGCGCAGCCCCGTGGGATCGAGCGCGGGCAAGTCGTCCTGGAGGCGGCGCCGCAGCGATTTCTCCGCGCCGATCCACTCGCGCAGTGTCTCGGGACGGTGAAAGGCGAAAACCTCGCGGGATCGTGGCTTCGGATCGCGCTGATCGGTGAATCGGGTGAGGACACCGGTCGCCTCGTAGAGAAAAGGCAGCGGCACGCCGGTGTGTTGGACCCATTTCAACTTCGCGGCCGCGTAATCCCCGGTCTGCTCCTCGACGGTGGTCAGATTCTGCCCGAGCGTCTCTTTTTTCGCCTCGATCACCCCGACGGGGCGGCGATCCACGAAGAGGACGTAGTCGGCGGGACCGGAATCGGTCGTGTACTCCCGAACCGCCTGGCCGATGCCTTGATGGAGCTGGATCGCGCCCTTGTCCTGCACCACCCATCCCGCGGCGCGGAGCTGATCATCGATGCGGTCGCGCGCGATCTGCTCGGGATTCTGGTTCGCGGGAGGCATGAACGGGTCGGAAATGAAAGAAAACCACAGACGGCCCCATTGGGCAAGGCATTGTGCATGCTGCTCAAACCAGGGCGTTGACGGCTTTTCGTCGTAAACAGCCGCAGGTTTTGCAACGAAATTTCGCCGATTCCATCCTCCGCATAGCCCTATGGATCAACACTTTAAGAGGAATCCAAAAAAAGTAATGCGTCAAAATCTGCAACGTAATCTCCCCCGCCTCACCCCACCTGCCGCTGCCGGAACTCCTTCGGCGTCATCCCCGTCCGCTTCCGGAATTGCTGGGTGAAGGCACTCTGGTCGCAGAAGCCATGATCGAGGGCGACCTCGCTGATCGGGGTCGAGGTCCGCGCGAGCACCTCCGCCGCGGCCTGGACGCGGGTGCGGAGGAGCAGCTCGTACGGACTCAGCCCGAGCGCCGCCTTGATCTTGCGATGGAGCTGGCGCTCTGACAAACCCACCGTCCGCGCGAGCTCCGCGGTGCCGAGGACGCGATGCACGTTCTCACGCGCCATCCGCACCGCCTCGGTCACCTCGCGCACATCGTGATGGCGCAGCCGATCCTCGTCGCGGCGCGTGATCCCCATCACCCCGATCACCTTGCCGCGCCGGTCGCGCACCGGCAGCTTCGTGGCGAGGAACCAATCGAGCCGGTGCTGCTCGTCATACCAGACCTCGAGCCGGTTGATGATGGGTTTGCCACTGCGGATGACCCGCTGGTCGTCCTCGCGATAGGCCTTCGCGACTTCGGGAGGAAAGAACTTCTCATCCATCGCTCCAACGAGTTCCTCTTCGCCCTTGATCCCGAAGCGCGCGTAGGTCGCGCTGTTCGCGGCGATGTGGCGGCCCTGGTCGTCCTTCACGAAAAAGAAGACGCCGGGGAGATGTTCGAAGATCTCCCGGACCGCCTGCGGATCGGCGATGCGGGCGAAGAATTCGGCCTGGAGACGCGGTGACGCCATTGTCCGGATTTTAACAAACTTTGGCGGGCTGTCACCAGACAGAAGCACGGGAATGTGGTGACATTCGACACGGTCAGGTCCCGCATTCGACCCTCTTGGTTCCCCGACCCGAGGCAATCTCTGCCTCCGAAATCCCCCAAACCACCTTCGTTCGTGTCATGAAGATTGCCCGCATGCCGTCTCTTTCCGCGCTCGTCGCGACCCTCGTTTCCCTGCACCCGCTGCGAGGAGACGATGCCGCGGATTTTCCCCCCATGCCTCCGGTGCAGCCGCTCTCGGCCGCGGAGCAGGCGAAGACCTTCCAACTCCCGCCCGGTTACCGCATGGAGCTGGTCCTTTCCGAGCCCGACATCCTCGAGCCGGTCTGCATCGCCTTCGATGGAAACGGTCGTCTCTACGTCGCGGAGATGCGCAGCTACATGCGCGACATCGATGGCACGAACCAGCTCGTGAACACGGGTCTCGTCTCGGTGCATTGGTCGAGCAAGGATGATGGTCACTACGACCAACACCGCGTCTTCGCCGACCAGTTGAAGCTGCCGCGCCTCCTTCTGCCGCTCGACGACGGAGTGCTCATCGGAGAGACCGATACGAACGACCTCGTCCTTTATCGCGACACCGATGGAGACGGGGTGAGTGATGAAAAGAAGACCGTCTACACCGGCGGTCCGCGCGGCGGCAATCTCGAGCACCAGCCCAGCGGACTCACCTGGGCGATGGACAACTGGCTCTACACCGCGGTGAACAACTACCGGCTCCGCTGGAAGGACGGGCAGCTCGTCAAGGAAGACATCCCCGGCAACGGCGGGCAATGGGGCGGCACGCAGGACGACGAGGGTCGCTTCTGGGTCGTGAACGCGGGCGGAGAAAAAGGTCCGCTCAATTTCCAAAACCACATCCTCTACGGTCAATCGCTCGCAAGGAAGCAGTTCGAACCCGGCTTCGAGGTCGTCTGGCCGGCGATGGGATTGCGCGATTACCAGGGCGGTCCCGGGAAGTCGCGCGACGATGGCACGCTGAATCACTTCACCGCCACCTGCGGCGGCGAGGTCTACCGCGGCGACCAACTGCCGGCCGAGCTGAAGGGCAATCTCTTCTTCGGCGAGCCGGTCGGGCGCCTCGTGCGACGCTCCGTCATCGAAGTGAACGACGGCATCACCACCCTGCGCAATCCGCACCCGCAGAGCGAATTCCTCCGTAGCACCGATGC
>JALRFZ010000464.1 GCA_023253615.1 Verrucomicrobiales bacterium
CGAGTCCGGCGAGCACCTCGAGCACGGTCTTCGTGCCATGGGCCTTGTCCGAGAGATGGGGCGTGTGAATGAGGACGAGCTGCCCGTGGGCCATGGCCAGTTCGACGTGGGCCTGAAGAGAGTCGATCTCGTTCCGCGTGGATTTGTGGAGGCCGGTCTCGCCGACACCGAGGCAGGTCGGTTTTTCGAGAAATTCGGGCATGGACCGCAGGACTTCGCGGGTGAGTTCCGGATTTTCTGCCTCCTTGGGATTCACGGCGACCCAGCAGAAATGCCGGATCCCATATTGGGCGGCGCGGGTTGGTTCGAACTCGGAGATCTGCACGAAATAATCGATGAAGGTCTCGGGAAAACGGCGGTCGAAGCCGGCCCAGAAGGCGGGCTCGCAGACCGCGACGACGCCGGACATGGCCATGCGCTCGTAGTCCTGCGCGGTGCGGGCGATGGCGTGGTAGTGGGGCTGGATGATCTGCATGTTGTCGGACGGCGTTTCAGATTTCGGCGAAGAGTTCGAGCAAATCCGTGGTGCGATCGTCCGCGGGCGCGGGGTCGGCGAGACGAGCGAGGGCGCGGCGGAGGACGTCACGTTTGGACTCGTCTTCGGCCGTCCGTCCTTCACGGGTGACGGCGGCATCGTAGCGATCGAACAGGGCCGCGATTTCCAGCAGGTCGCGTCTGGCTTCGAGGTAATAGGTGTCGAGGACTTGCCTGGGTGTGAGCATGGCGGTGGGAATCAGGCAAGCTGCCGGGGGATTTGCGAGGAATGGTGGTGCAGGATGGGCGAAGGCGCGGTGGGGTCGCCGGTGACGAGGCTGAAGCGGGCCTCGAAATGGTAGGGTTCGTCGTCGATGAGGAAGTGAAAGCAGTAGATGCCGGTGAGGATCGTCGTTCCCCCGGTCTCGTGGGCGAGCAGGGTCCTCGGATGCAGGGTCACGGAGAGGCCGGGGCGGGCGGCGAGCTGCGCGAAGTAGCGACGGATCTCGTCGGGAGTGCGCAGAGCCTTCGCCGAGAAGGTGGGAACCAGGGAGGCGTCTTTCGCGTAAAAGGCGACAAGGCGATCGAGATCGCGCGCGTTCACCGCTTCGATCCAGGAGTGCAGGACCGTTTCGGCGTCGCGGGCGATGGCGGAGGAACGGGGTATTGTCATGGATCAATGTCAGGGATGAGGCCGGCGGTTCGCGAGCGCCGCACCGATTTGTTGGAGAACGGCATCGGAATCCGCCCGGACGATCCTGACGGTGAAGGGTCCGGTAGGTGTGTCTGTCAGGATCTGGTGCGGATGAGAGGGAACGTTCTCAAGAAAGCGCCGGGCCGATTCGCGGTCCGGCCACGAGGTCTCCAGCAGCAGGCCGGTGCCGCCTCCGGGAAAGCGCCAGAGCGCATAACGATCTTCGACGACCCGGCCGGCCGCGGTCTTCGCCTGATCGACGGGGAGGCTGCCCGAGAGCCAGGGAATGAGACCGCCCAGACCGAGACGTTCGACGAAGACGGGGGCTTCGGGCAGCAGATCCGCCGCGAAGTCGGCGGGAATCACATCGGCACGTGCCCGTTCCCCCGGATACAGGCTGGGACGGAAAAGTTCACGGGTGGAAGCGGGTGGTTGTCGAAAGAGTTCGTCGATGCGTGCGAGGCCTTTCGTCGCACCCGTGCGGGCTTCGACGAAAAAGGGACCCGTTTCCCAAGGCAGCCAATGCCACAGATCGATCACGGGCGGCACGGTCTCCGGCAGCGGATGCGCGGAGAACAGACCTTCGGGTGGACGCGTCGCGGGCGAGAGATTGCCACGGCGCGCATAGCGATAGGCGACGAGCTGCTTGTTGCCCTGGCGCAGCGCTTCAAGAGCGCGGCTCGAATCGGCATGCATTCGGAGGGGAGGCCGCGCCGCCGGAAAGTGCTGGCGGGCGAGGGCGTCGGCGATTTCCTTCACCAGTTCCAGCCTTGAGAACGGGTCGGCGGTGGAGACGGTATCGAGCACCTCGATGCGTTCGCCCGTCTCGTCGACCCAGGCGAGGCGCTGGGTGAGTCCGAGCGAGGTCATCGAGGCGATCCAGTCCGCGGGTGGCTCCTCGAAGAATCCAAGGAGGCCGAGGACCGCGAGGAACGCTTCGCGGTCTTTGGAGGAGAAGGCCCGCGCGGCTTCCTCCCTGACCCGCTCAACGAGCCGGGCCACCGGGATGCGTTCAAACTTCAGCGGGACCTTCGCGGGGAGTTCCCGCAGATCCTCAACCTCGGAGGCGAGGGCCTCGAGGCTGATCTCCTCAAGAGCGGTGACCCGGTTGAGGTGAGCGGCGGGATCGATGGAATTGCTACTCCCGTGACCGGGAGCGCGCGAAGGAGCGTCCGATGCGAGGTAAGGGGTAACGACGGCATCTTCGATGACGTAGATGAATCCGTCCTGATGTCCCTCGTTCGTGCTCCCAGTACGGGGCAGCCGGAGGATGCCAGAAATGTCCGAAGGCGGCTCGATGAAGGGGAAACGGCCGCTCGCCCGATCCGCCTGACGCACATAGACGACCTGAGTGAGGCTCGGTGGCGTGCAGAAGGAACAGCCGACGTAGCTGGGCACGATCATGCAGCGCCTCATGTCGTTGAGGCTGTCGTAGGGCGCCATGAATCCGAGGAGGCGCACCCGTTTGCCATCGAGCGATCGAAGGCTTTCGGGAAATTCGAGGGATAGATCGATGAGGTCGAGCGGCCTCGCTTCGTCGAGCAGATCGAAGTCGATCGCGGCGGGTGCCGCTTCCTCGCCC
>JALRFZ010000510.1 GCA_023253615.1 Verrucomicrobiales bacterium
GAGGTGCGCGGAGAAACAGCTTGCACAACCCATCCTAACTGAACCAACCTATCAATGCCGACCGCTACCCTGTTTTAACGATCTCTGGGACATCCCCCCTTCGGTGCCGTGAACTACGAATTCCAAATCGGAAAAACGGAAGTGACCCTCGCCCAATACGCCATTTTCCTGAATGCCGTGGCAGCGACGGATACGCACAACCTCTACAACCCGAATCTGGAGACCAATTTGAACATCGCCGGGATCTCCCGAAGCGGAAGCTCGGGCAACTTCACCTACAGCGTGATCGGGACGGCGACGCGCCCCGTGACCTTCGTCAGCTGGTTCGACGCCGCGCGCTTCTGCAACTGGCTGCACAACGGGCGGCCCGGCGGCGCCCAGATCGCCTCCACGACGGAGCGCGGAGCTTACACCCTCGACGGGGCGACCAGCGGGGGACTGACAATCACGCGAAACCCCGGGGCGAAGTTCTGGATTCCCAGCGAGAACGAATGGTACAAGGCGGCCTACCACCAGCCCGCCGCCCAGGGGGGCGACGCGGACGACTACTGGCTCTATCCGACCCGCAGCAACGTGGCGCCGGGAAACCAGGTCGGTCCACTACCCCTGGCGAACCACACGAACATCCTCGTAAGTTCGATTTTGTCCGTGACACAGGAAGCAGGGATCGATCCCGCCCAAAACTACCTGACGTCGGCGGGGTCGTACCCGGGAAGCGCGAGTTTTTACGGCACGGTTGATCAAGCCGGCAGCGTGGCCGAATGGAACGAAGGAGTCGTGACGAGTTTCAACGAAAGGGGGGTTCGGGGCGGGAAATGGGAAAGCGACGAAATTCTCGTTCGCTCCTCGGTCACACGTGCCGCCGATAGCCGTGTCCCCGAGTCGGAACGGCGGTCCCTGGGCTTCCGGATGGCAAGCCCCTGAGCGTTCACAACTTGAAAAACACCACCGCATACGCCGTCGCCTCCATCTCCTCGACACGCATCCGGCGGTCCCGCGTGTCCTCGCCCCAGGGCTCGGCATAGATGACACTGTTGGTTGCCGGACTGTACCCTGTCACGACCGAGGCATGAGAGGGTAGACCGCGCCCGTCGCGCTCGGGGAGCTTGGCCATTTCCTCAGCCGTCAAGGCGGGCGGTGCGAGCGCCGGATCCTGCCGCCGCGCCGCCGCGAATTGCCGGTGGGCCTTTTCCCGCTCCATCGAGACGCGCCGCCACACGATCACGGGCAGGCCGTCCTCGAGGGATTTCACGACTTTTTCGCGGTCGAAGGTCGGCACGATGCTCGTGCGCATCCCGAGTTCCTCCCCGACCGCCCGGTAGAGTCCGATGAGATTGCTCCCGCCCGCGCTGCCGGTGTTTTCGAATCCGGCGCTGCCCGCGAGATCGACGGGTGAGGCGCGCAGGCCGAGGTAGCGTGAGGTCATGGCGAGGGAATTGATCCCGCAGAAAGGCGTCTCGCCCTGGACGAACATGGGGATGCCCTCGACCGAAATCTCTCCTTGCGAGCGCACCACCGCTCCGGCGAATTTCGCGGCCCGCTCCCGCCGGTCCATCGCCGCGAATTCCGACTCGAGATAGCTCGCCGGGGCACCTCCGCGTTTGAACAAATGCAACGACACGGAATGCTCCGGCCGGGCGATGAGACGCAGCACGAAATCCTCCCAGACATAATCGACATACTCGGTCCGCATCAGCGGCGTCGCCCCCATCACGCCGGGCGTGCCGCGGCCACAGCCTTCCTCGAGGCGCTCCCCGAGGCGCTCGACGAGGTCCTCGAAATGCCGCTCGAACTCCTGCCGTTTGTCCCGCCCCGCCTCGCGTTGCTCGCGGGTCTGCTCATCGCCGAAGTGGTAGCCGAAATAGAGTCCGGCATCGAGAAAGCCGAGGGTGATTTCCGAAACGCCGCTCTCGTCGCCCGAGGTCGTCACGGACATGGGCACCTCGCCGAAAACGAGCGGGAGGGCCTCCATGCGGCGGACCTTTTCTCCCTCGAGGGCGGGCTCATCTCGCCAGGGACCGGAAAACTCCTGACGTTTCCAGTTGTCCTCCGTGAGGAATTCCTCGGTGAGGTCGGCGTTGAAGCGCGGGAACGCCGGGATGATGGGAATGCCGATGCCGTTGCCGACAAAACTGTTCGGGATGGCCTCCAGACGCGGCGCGGCGAGGAGTGGAATCAACAGCAGCAGGAGCCGTTTCATGCCGCCGAGGATAGCGGAAAGCCCCACGGCCGGTCAACCCTCCTTCGCCAATTCCATCTTTGCCCCGGCGGGCAGGGCTTTGGCGAGCGCCTCCCGCATCGCCGCGTGGCTCCACCCCGCGGCGGCCGCCTTCGCCGGATCACTCTCGAGCGGTTTGAATTTCACGACGATTTCGCCCTTGGTCGGCTTGGCGACCTCGAACTCGACCCAGTCCTTCCATTTCGCGAAAACCCCGGCGATTTTCGCAGCGTTTTCACCCTCGCTGTAACCCGGCACGACGAGTCGCAGGGTCGGGACGTAAGGCGCGCCATGGAGCGGAAAGGCATCGGTCACGGCCTGGGCGATCTGATGCGCGCTGACCTTGGCGGGATCGAAGGTGACGTTGATGTAGTTCGCGTTGTTCTGGCCGTCGATGACCTCGTCGATCCCGGAGAGGCGGCGGACCGAATCGTTCACCGCAAAGACACAGGCCGGACACTCGACCCCGGCGACGTAGAAGGTGAGCGTCTCGAGCGGTGCCTTCGGGGCGGGATCGGCGGCGGGACAGGGAGAGGCGGCGAAGCCAAGGCCAAGAAAGGCAACGAAGTGGATTTTCATCGGAGGAAGGGAACGTTCAGGGATGAGCCAGGATCCGGCAAGCGTCGCCCACCGGCGGGAGCTCGAAGCGGACCAGCTGCCGGCCGTCCACCGGGACGAGCGTGTGAGGGATCTCTTCACCGCCACCGTTCTCGATCCTCACCGTCCCCCATGCGGCGGGAAGCCGTGCCTCGAGTTCGAGCGGCCGGTCGTACAGGGCCGGATCCGTTGTCGTCTCGAGCCGGAAAGCCAGCTCCCCCGGCCCGGAGGTGATCGGCACGAGGCGGGCTCCGTCGCGCGCGGTCTGATAGCGGTGGATCTCGGCCATGCCCGCGTTCCAAATCCGGTCGCGATGTGCTGCCGCGATCCCGAGCACGGCCCGGAAATTCGCTTCGGAAGCACCCTTCCCTTCCCCGATCGCATGATAGTGGACCCGCGCCCAGAGACCCCGCCCGAGGTGGGATTCAAGGTGCTTGCGGAACGCTTCGACGCGCGCGCCGTAGACATCATCCATCCCAAGCGATCCCGAGATTTCGAAATGATCGTTTGCCTGGAGGTAATGACGCAAGGTTCGCGTCGTCGTCCACATCGTGCCGCCCCCGAGATTGAGCGCCATGAGCCGTCCCTGATGCGGCGCCACCTCCCGGATGATGTCGGCGGCGAGACGGATCTCCGCCTCCATCTCCTCGTCGTTCTCCGCGCCGCGGTGGCGGGCGGTGTGGTTGGCCAGTTCGTGATCCCGCCGTTCCGCGAGCGCCTTCCAATCCTCGAGCCGGGCTTGGAAGGCGGAACGTCGCCGGCTCCCCGGTTCATCGGGCCCGGGATTCACCATGAACGTCCCCCGGAAGCCGAATTCCCGCAGGATGGGATCCACCTTGTCGAGATGGCTGGGGTCCGAGTCGTCGAAGCGGAAACTCAAAGCGGCTTCCTTGCCTCCGGGCCACGTGGCGATGCGGACACCGGCACCGTCGGGACCATCCTCGATCCGGCGATCGCGATCGGTCGTTCGCGCCGGCAGGCCGCCGGCCGGCTCCACGGCCTCGATCACGATCCCGGAAAGCTCCGGAGCGAGGGGGATGAGCAATTTCGCCCATTCGATCCCCGATCTCCGCACCGCGACCGCTCCACCCTCCGCATCCACGACCCTCACATCGGCCACGGGCCAGGCCTTCGGGCCGCTCTCCGGCAATTCGACCCTGAGGGTCCTTGCTGCTCCGGAGGACGGCGTCACCGTGAAACGCAAACGAAAAGGCCCGGCCGCCTGCGCCTCGATCTGCCCCGATCCTTCTTCGAAGCGATACCGCACTCCGTCCGTTTCCTCCGCGAAAAGCAATCCCATCCCGAGAATGAAGGGCATCGCCGCGGCGGCAAACGGGAGGAAGGGCAACATGGAATGGTGCGGTTTTCGCGGCTCTCAGCGTGCCTTCTTTGCGATGGTCTGCTCGTCGAGCACGGCACCTTCCAGATTCTTCACCGCCACTTTCATCGCTCCCGTGGCCTGGTCGACGGTGATCAGCAGATAACCGCCGGCCGTATCGCGGAAGTCATGATCCGGATCGATCCCGAAGCTGCCGTTGCCGCGCACCGAGGTGTTGTAATAGGGCAGCCCCTCCACCACGGTCCGCTCGGCGTGATAGGCTTCGCCCGAAATGGCCATCGTGCCTTTGGCGATGAGCCGCTTCCATTCTCCCCCGGCATGGGAACGGACCCGGCTGCCGGTCTCGCCGAAAAGGGTGATGACCTGGCCGGCCTTCGTCGCCTCCATCGTCTCGCGGTACCAGGCGATCTGCTCGGAGTCCGCCCCGAAAGGATGGCACGACTGGTCCGGCGTGCCGAAGTCACCGGTGTGGTTCATGTCGACGGAGACGAGCTGGAGGTCGAAGTCGGGAATCGCGAAGGTCCAGATCCACTCCTTGCCGGGCAGCGCGAAGAAATTCCGATAGGCCGTCGCGGGAATTTCGTAAGCCGGCTTTTCCGGTCCGTCGCTCTTCGGCCGGATCTTGCGATCGAGATTGCCCAAGGTGGGCAGGAAGGGCGTCGTGCGGAAAATCTCCGCCTGCGTATCGACGAGAGTGCCATGCGACTCGAGACATTCCGGCTGGTTCTCCTCGCAGAACTGGTATTGCATCGCCGTGTCGCCGGAGGATAGCAGCAGGTGGACGTCGTCCTTTTTCAGAGCCGAGAGATCGATTTTCGCGTCGGCACGGAGATTCGCGACCACCGCGATGCGCAGTTCCTTCGTCGGGTAGCCTTTGAAAGACGACACCCCGGACTCCTGCGACCCTGTCTTGACCTTGTAGTGGTAGACCACGTCTTTCTCCGCGAGCGGGATCTCGACGTGGTGGAGGGTGCGGCTGCCATCGACCGAGACGGTCTGCCCGAGAGCGGGGCTCGTCCCGTATTCGACAACCGAGGGCCCGGGTTCCGCCGTCTGCCAGCTCACCACGATCTTTGAAGGATCGGGCGACTGGTGGGTCATCCAGATGCGCTTCACTTCGCCGGTCGCCGGCAGAACAAACAGAAGCGATGCCAAAACGTGGGTCAGGAGGAAAGAGGATTTCATCCGCGCAGTTTCCCCAATTCCCGTCCTCCGCACAATCCCGCGAAAGCGCATCGCGCGGAAGCGCATCGCGCGGATGCGGATTCTTCCGGCGGGATCTCCGGAATTTCCTTGGAAGCTCCGGCAGGCGGAGTATCCTCGGGGGCGTCGCATGAGCCGAAAAATCAACGCCCGCGCCGATGGCGCCATCCTCGTCAACAAGCTGACGGTGAAAGACGCCACGCACCTCGTGAAGACCGAGGGGGGCTCGCTCTCCACGGGGCAGATCGCCTTCCGAGCCATCACCATTCTCGCCATCGCCGCCTTCACCGCCCGTGCCATCGTCATCGGCCAGGCCACCGCCTGGCATCTGTTCCTGCCGATGGTGGGCGAGTATCTCGCGCTCCTCCTTGCCCTGCCCGTCCTCACGGTCTTCGTCCGGGATCCCGAGCTGCGCCGGGAAGCGTCCCGCAGCCTCCGCTGGACCGCCGGCCTGCTCGTGCTCGCGTCGCTCTGGATCGCCTCGCGCGCCTACGACGCGGAGATTTCCTGGACCGCCCAGGCGAAAGTCGAACTCTCGCGCTTTCTCGACTGGATCACCTCGCACCAGATGCACTGGCCCATTCTGGGCGCGATGGCCGCCATGATCGCCGGGCTCCCCGGCCGGGTCGCCGCGTTTCACCGGCACGGCCCGCCGTTCATGGCCGTGGGTCTCGGCTGCGCGATGAGAATCGTCGTCCCCTTGTTCGGCTGCTTCCTCCTCCCCGTCGTCGCCTCCGGCAAATTCCCCGTCGTGTGGGTGATCTGGACGATTCTCCTGCTTTCGGAACTCGGAGCCCTCGCCATGCACTGGGATCTGCAACGGCGGCTCGCCAAACGCGGCATCGAGGTGTGAGGCAACCGGGATCTCAACCGAAATCGATGCCCTCGTAGATCTCGCCCAAAGAGATCGCGACCTCGATTTCACCAAACTCGAGACGATCGTCCCCATCCTTGAGGACGATGCGTTCCCAACCGTCCTCGACGCGGCGGAACCACTCCACCGACCGCGTCTCCTGCGACACGATCACATAATGTCCGAGCGAGGCGAGGCTCTGGTAGGCGGTCAGTTTTTCGCGCCGGTCCGTCTGCTCGGTCGAGGGACTGGTGACTTCGAAAAGAATCGAAGGCCGCTCGAGGTAAAAATCGTGCCGGTCGGCCGGATCGCAGCCGACCATGACATCGGGATAATAGAAGATCTCGCCGAGACGGGTCCGGACGAGGACTTTGACGTCCGCAATGAAGGCTCGACAGGGACCACGTCCCAAGCGGCTGGCGAGAAGGCGATAAATCTGCCCGCAGATCGCATTGTGTCGCCGTGATCCACCCGCCATCGCATGGATCGTGCCGTAGAGATACTCATGGCGGACCTCGGAGCCTTGCTCCGCTTCGAGGTAGTCCTCGACCGTGAAGAGGGTGTATTTCTCGGCTTCCAT
>JALRFZ010000565.1 GCA_023253615.1 Verrucomicrobiales bacterium
GATGCGGCAGAGGAAGGGCTTGCGCGAAGAGTTGATTCGGGTCCATCCCTGACGAAATGCCCGCTCACGTCTCTTTCAACCGGCTTTTACCCCCGTTTCCACACAAAACAGCGAAGACCCTTCACGAACAGAGAATTCGCCCGCTCCTGATGGCACGAAACGCTCCCCGGAAAAGGGCAAGGGAATGGTTTTTGAACGGTGGAGCACCTGAAACCATCGACCTCTGTGCCCTTGACCGCTATGCGCCGATCCGAAAGGATCACCCTGTCACCCGCATGAAACGAGAGACGAAATTCCCTTGGTGGGGCTGGCTGGGAGTGATCTGCCTGCTGCCGGTGATCTACGTGCTGAGCGTGTTTCCGGTTATCTGGGTTGTGCGTTGGTGGGATCTGCCGCCATCGCCTTGGTTGATGAAGTTTTACTATCCGATCGCTTGGGCGGTTAGGGAGTCGGCGTCGTTCGGAAGGTTGATCGACTGGGTTGCAGAATGGTTGGGAGTCCCGTGACGCCTCGAGAGCGCCGCGTCGCCGCATCCCCCCGTTTCCCCGCCTTGACCCCTCCGTGTTCGGGTTTACCTTGGCGCGGCCGCGGGATTCCCGGCCTTTCCACCGTCTTCCCACCAACATGAAAACCCCTTCGACCCACCGGATCGCGTGTCTTTTTGTCGCGCTGTCTTCTATTCTCATGACCGCCGACACCACCCGCGCCCAGGAGGCGAAAAAGCCCGAGTCCCTCACCGAACGCATCAGCTATGCCTACGGGCTGATGATCGCGCGCCAGCTCTCGGACCGCGGCATCGAGATCGATCTCGCCCGGTTCAGCGAGGCCTTCAAGGCGGTGATGGAGAAGAAAGAGCCCCTCCTCAGCGAAGACGAGGTCTCGGCCGCCTTCGCGGAGAACCAGAAGATGCTCGATGCGAAAAACGCGACCGGTCCCGACAAGGAGAATCTCGACAAGGGCATCGCTTTCCTCGCGGAGAACGCGAAGAAGGAAGGCGTGAAAACCACCGCGAGCGGCCTCCAGTACGAGGTGATCAAGGAGGGCGAAGGCGCCAAACCCAAGTCCACCGACGAAGTCCGCGTCCACTACCACGGCACCCTCATCGACGGCAAGGTCTTCGACAGCAGCGTCGAGCGGGGCGAGCCGACCGAATTCCCCCTGAACCGCGTCATCCCCGGCTGGACCGAAGGGGTGCAGCTGATGTCGAAGGGGTCGAAGTACCGTTTTTTCATCCCCTACGATCTCGCCTACGGCGACCGCGGGGCCGGAGCGGACATCAAGCCCTACAGCGCGTTGATCTTCGAGGTGGAGCTGCTCGACATCCTCGGTCAGTGAGCCGCACGCGGCTTCCCGCGAATTTCGAAGAGGGTCAAGTCACCGGCTTGACCCTCTTTTTTTTCCGGGCTGGTAGTGGCCAGGCGCCCTACGGAGGGGGAAGCGGCCTACGGAATACGCAGAAGACACGGAAAGGGGAGGTGAAGAAGGTTTGCCTTGCGACAACTCTTTTGGTTTCCGGGACGGGAACAGGGAGGCGGCCCACGGAATACGCGGAAGACACGGAAAGGGAAGGTGAAGAATGCCTGCCTGCGTCATCTATCTCGGTATTCACTGATTCCGTGTTTTCCGTGTATTTTGATGCCTGAGGCATTTATCTCGGTCTTCAGTAATTCCGTGTTTTCCGTGTATTCCGTAGGCCGCCTCTTCTTCGCTCGATGGTAGGCCGACTCTTCTTTTCCACCCTCACCCGCGAACACCGCGGGCGGCTTGGTCGAGCTCGGTGAGTTTCGATTGGAGACTGGCGATGGGTTCGCCGAGGCAGAGGAAATGGTAGCCTTGTTTCACGAGCTCGGCTCCGTTGCCGATCATCCACATCGTTTTACCCGCGACACGACCGGCTTCGCGGATGGCGGCGAGGGCCTCCCGCAACTCCGGCGAATCCGGTCGCCAACAGACGCCGAGGGAGGCGGACAAGTCGTAGGGTCCCACGGCAATGGCGGTGGTCAGGGGATGGGCCGCGATCTCGCGGACATGCGCGAGTCCGGCGCGGGTCTCGATCTGCGGCAAAATGATGAGGGCATCCTCGACGGTCGTTTTCCAGGTCTCGTAGTGGAAGTCGGGAACCCAGGCATTGCCAGGTCCACCGGGACGCCGTTTCCCGCGCGGCGGCATCCAGACGGCGTCCTGGATCACCTGCATGGTCTCGAGGGATTCAACACTGGGCACGAGGAGTCCGCAGGGACCGAGGTCCATGGCGAGGCGGAGGGCGGTGAACTCGGCCTGGGGCGGGCGGATGAAGACGGGAAAACCGGTCATTCGTCCGATGGCGCAGCCCTCGGCGACGGTCTCATGATCGTGGGTGAGGTGCTCGAGGTCGATGATGAGGTAATCGAGTCCAGCGTTTTTCACGACTTCGACAAGCCCGGGCCAGAAATGCCGTGTGGCGAGAACGCCGGTGACGATCTCTCCGGCATCGAGTTTGCGGCGCAGGGCGAGGGCGGGCTGCATGGTGGCGGATCAAGGGGCGGTCTGCAGCTCGGCGGCCATCCCGAGGAGGGCGTCCATCACTTTCACGGAGGCTTCGGGCTCGAGGTTGTTGGTGCCGGGCCAGGTCTCGTAGCCGCCGAGTTCGAAGTGGCGCGGGGTGGGCATGTAGCCGTAGTAGCCGGCCACCAGCTCGACCATGAAGGAGTGTTTGAAGGGACTCTTTTCGCGGAATTCCAGACCGGTCTCGGCGAAGGTCTCGCACGGGGTCGTGCCGATGCAGACGTCGCCGATTTTCACGACGTGGACAGGCAGCTTCGTCTCGGGCGAGGCTTTGGCGAGACGCTGGACCCTGCCGGCGTAGGAGAGGGGCAGCACGGCCTTGTCGCCGATGCGCGGGGCCTTCGCTTCGGTCTCGCGTGCCCATTGCAGGAGCTCCTCCGGGATGGCGCGCCATTCCACATCGAGCTCGCGGTAGCGGGCGTCGAGCGGGGCCTCGCCCTTCCACTCGAGCGCGGGCACGGCGGCGGTGACTTTCGCGGCGAGGTCATCGGCGACGAACTGCATCTGTTCGTAGGGCTCCTTGCGGCCGCGGGGCTCGCGGAAATTGATGTTGTTGAGATCGCCGCTGGTGCCGTTGGCCATCATCGCGACGACGGGAGGATCCTGATTCTCCGATCCCAACAAACGCTCCACGGCTTTGCTGTAGTAGCCGAAGTAGTCGGCGGAGACGTGGGCCTGCCCGACGCCGCCGACGTAATGGAGCGAGTAGGCGGAGTAGAGCGAGATGATCTTGCCGCCCGGCTCGCGCAGGACGAGGAAGGAGACGCGCGGGTCGATTGGTCCGGCGGGCTCGACGAGATTTTCGGCGCCGGCGCCGGGATTCATCTTCACCTTTTCATCGTTCCTGCCGAAGGGATTCACGGGCATGGTGCCTTCCTTGAGGAACCAGCGGCGGTTGAAGACGTGGTCGGGCACATCGACGTGGCCGAAAGCGATCTCGGCGGGGCGGAGGAGATTCACGGCGCGTCGCACTCCGTCGGCGATGCGGCGGGCGACGAAGCGCTGGTAGTCGGTCAGCTCGATGTCCGACGCGTAGGTCCGCACCTCGCCGTAGAGGGCGTTGGTGGCGGAGTGGGTGTGGGTGCCGGAGATGATGACGTGGCTCCCCGGGATGGAGAGTTCCTTTTCAATGAGCGCCTTCGCCTCGACGGCGACGGATCGGTGCAGTCCGAGGAGGTCGCAGACGACGAGGGCGATTTTCGTTTTCCCGTCGTCGAGCACGAGGCACCGGGCGTGGAGCTCGTCGTGGATGTGCTCGGCGGGAAAAGGGGTGAAGCCCCCGACGATGGGTTCGCCGAGGGGAGGGGTGATGACGCTGGCGGCGGCCCCGGCGCGCAGGGCGGGTTTGGCATCTTGGGCGGAAAGGAAGGGGGCGGCGATCGAGGTCGCCAGGACGAGGAGGGAGGCGAGGAGTCTTTTCATCGGGGGATGGGGAAGAGGCTGGCAGGTCGCGGCGGTATCGGACAAGTGCAAAGCGTGGCGCGATGCCGCATCCGGGACGGGCGCGATCGTCACCCGGACCCGGCCAAAAAGCGGTTGAAGTGGGGGGCGTACCTCACTACCTTCCCCGCCCCTGCCCGAACCCCCGGTTCCCGCGGGCCACCTGCGATCGATTTTCCCCATGCTCACCCAGATCCGACACATCCAGAAGGGCCTCCTCATCGCCGTCACCATCATCATCGTGGTGTCCTTCGCCTTCCTCTATTCCGATTTCGACTTCGTCGAAGGCACCCTCGGCCGCCAGGATTGCGTCGTGAAGGTCTACAAGCGCTGCTACCGGCAGAAGGAATACCAGAAGCTCGCGAGCCACTTCGACGTCTCGCTCGAGCTCGGGATGTATGATTTCGCCATGGTCCTCTTCGGTGAAAACCGCATGGACCGCGACCCCACCGATTTTGTCATGAGCCTCGTCATCCTGAGAAGGGAGGCCGAACGAATGGGGATCGAGCCGACCGCCGAGGAGATCAAGGCGGCCATCCCGACGCTGCCCATCTTCCAGCAGCCCTGGGTCACCGCCGAGGTCGTGGAGAACCGCATCCTCGGGCCGAACGGATTCACCCAGGGCGATCTCGCCCAGTTGGTGAAAGATTACCTGAGCTTCCAGAAGTTGCGCGACCTCATCGGCGCGGGCGTCGCCGCGGTGCCGAGCGAGGCGGCGAAGCGCTACACGAAGAGCAACCAGCGCTACACCGCCACGGTGGTGCGTTTCGACCGGGCCACCGAGGCCGCGGGCGTGCAGGTCACCGACGAGGACATCAAGAAATATTACGAGGAGAACAAGGAAGACCTCAACAGCGAGCCGAAGCGGGGCTTCGATTACGTCAAGTTCACCCCGAAGCCCGTCGCCGAAGACGCCACCAACGAAGTGAAGGCCAAGGCCAATCTCGCGTTCGCCAACGCCGTGAACCGCGCCTACGCCGACCTCGCCGCCGATGAGGCGAGGTTCATGGAGATCGCCAAACAATATCTCGGCGAAAAGGCCGACTTCACCGCCGAGAGCGGCGTCCTCGAGCCCTTCGCCCGCAACGAGGCCCCCGAGCTGCTGAAGGACAACGAGGAGGCGCTCACCGCCCTCTTCAGTGGCGCGCAGCAGGCCGGAGAGGTCAGCGTGCCCGTGCAGACCGAGGGCGGGGGCTATCTCGTCTTCCACTTCAGCAAGAGTGTCGATCCTGTCCCGCTGACCCTCGAGCAGGCCACTCCGGCGATCAAGGAGGTCCTCACGATGACGAAGTCGAACCGCGCCGTCAACGATGCCGCCAGCGCCGCGCACACGAAGCTGAGCGAGGCGGTCAAGGGCGGCAAGACCTTCGCCGACGCCGCGAAAGAGCTCGGGCTGAAGGCGGAGACGCTGCCTTCCTTCTCGGAGAACGAGCCCCCCGCCGATCTCGCCGACGCCGCCGCGATCGTGCAGGCCGTGGGCGGCCTCGGCGAAAAAGAGCTCTCCGCCGTCAGCGAGCGCCCCGCGGGCGAGGGATATTTCCTCGTCCACGTCGACAAGATCGAGATTTACAAGGACGAGGAGGCCCAGTCGAAGAAGGACGCCCTCCTCGCCTCGATCAAGAACCAGACCGACCGCACCCTCTTCAACGCCTGGTTCAACCAGCGCCGCGCCGAGTCGGGATCGGAGCGTCCCACCGTGGCGATCCAACAGCCGTGAGCGGGGAACTCGACGACCTCTTCGACGATGCCAACGGCGACCTCGCCGTGGGTGATCTCGAAGGTGCCGTCGTGAAATACCGCCGCTGTGTCGAGCTCGATCCCGATTTTTTCGACGGGTGGCACGCCCTGGCGATGGCCTTGATGAAGACCGGGCGCCTCAAGGAGGCGATCGGCGCCGGCCTCAAGGCGACGACTCTCAAACCCAACGATCTCCTCGCCTGGACCGCTCTCTCGCAGATGTACGTGCAGGACGGGCAGATCGGCGAAGCCGAGGACGCCAAAGGCAAGGCGCGGATCCTGTCGCTCGGGGGCCGGATCGTGCGCGACGCGTGAGCCGCCTCATGCTTCCGTGGAAGGCGGCTCTCGGATCGTCGCGGGGAAATGGGGCGGGTCTTCGCGGCCTCCGGTCTCAGTCACCCACCTTCCGGCGCGAGGACTTCCGTTCGGAGCGGTGTTGTTTGGCGGCGCGGAGGCGTGCCTTTGCCGCTTTCGATGGTTTGCGTTTCTGGTAGCGCCGTCGCGCCCGCTCGCGGGCGGCGGCGAGCTTGGCCTCGGCG
>JALRFZ010000575.1 GCA_023253615.1 Verrucomicrobiales bacterium
CGATGGAAGTCTCCACCGACGGCGGCGCAACCTGGACGGCCTACACTTCCGGAACCGTGGCGCTCAACGGCAGCGGAGGGACCGTCCTCGTCCGTGTGCCCGTGCTCAATGACAGCACCGACGAGCCCGACGAGACCTTCACCCTCGCCGTCACCAATCTCGGGGGCACGGCCTTCAACGGAACCGCCACCATCGTGGATGATGGCAACGGAACGATTTTCAACGCCAACGGGACCACCAACAGTTCCGCGACCAAGGACGACGATCGCCCCGTCTCCGTCACCGGGGGAACTGTCAACGAGGGTTCCACCTGGGCCGTCTTCAGCGTCACCGGGGCCGCCGGGCAGCTCGTGAGCCTTTCCCTGGTCGAGGGCAGCGGCGCTGGCTACGCGGACCTCGACGAGACCCAGACCCTCGAATGGTGGAACCCCTCGGCCAATGCGGGGGCGGGCGGTTGGGTCGCCTATTCTTCCTATGCGACCATACCCGCCGGGGGAACCCTCCTCGTCCGCGTCAATATCACCCAGGAGCAGGACTCGGACCCGGAAGGCGCCGAGACCTTCCAGCTTTCCGCCGCCAATCTTTCGGGTGCCTCCTCCTCCGCCACCATGACCATCAAGGACGACGGCACGGGGCTGATCTATCCCGACGCTCCTCCCGCCAATGCCTCGACCCCGGCCACTTCCTCATCCGGCCTGGATGATGACCGGGCGATGAGTCTCACCAACGTCACCGTCAACGAAGCCTCACCCTGGGCCGTCTTCACCCTGACGGGCATCGAGGGTCAAACCGCCATTCTCTCGCTCGTGAACAATGGAGATGGTTCCGACCTCGTCACGATCGAGTATTTTGATGGAGTGGCATGGCAGCCCTACAGCAGCTCGGTCACCCTTCCCTTGAACGGCCCCGCCAACGGTGAAACCGCTACGATGCTCCTGCGGGTCGCTCTGGGGCCCGAACAGGAAGCGGCTGTCGATGGTCCTGAGACCTTCACCCTGGTCGCGGCGACCACGGGCAACACTCCCAGCACCGGAGGTGTCGGGACCATCAACGACGATGGTTCGGGATCCATCTTCCTCGACTCGAATACCACCGCGACCCCGGACAATCCCTCGGACCCCGGCTACTCGGGACCGGGTCTGGATGATGACCGTCCTTCGGGTACCTCCCCGGAAATCAACCTGCGCGGTGGCCAAATCTCCATCCGCAGTGGCAAGACGACGCTCGACACCTTCGACGCCACCGATTTCGGGATCGCGAAGGCCGGAGCCGGGGGCACGTCCGTCGTCCGGACCTTCACCATTGAAAACGTGGGCACGGGCGATCTGACTCTCGGGGGCACGCCGGTCGTGAGCGTTTCCGGCGCGAACGCTTCGGAGTTCTCCGTTTCACAACCGTCATCGGCGAACCTCGCCGCAGCCGGTTCCCGGACATTCACGATCACCTTCACCCCCTCGACGACCGGATCCCGCACGGCCTCCGTCTCGATCTTGAACAACGACAGCAACGAAAGCCCCTACACCTTCGCGATCGGCGGAGAAGGCCGGGTGAATCTGGCTCCGATCGACCTCACCTTTACGGGTGGGCGGCTGGCGGATGGTCTCGATGCCACCGATGCCTCCCCCGCCTATACGGGATACTTCACCGCTTCCCCGGATCTCGGCGTGGATACCGGTGCCGCCGCCTACAACACCTTCACCCTCGTCCCCGGTGTCGGTGGCGCGGACAACGCGAAATTCCAAATTTACGACGGGAACAAGCTCCGTCTCCGCCTCGGCGAACCCAGTGCCGATGGATTGACCGATTATCGGACGAGAAACTCGCGTCGATCCACCTACAACATCCGTGTTCGGGTGAGCGACCACGAAGGGAACACCTACGAAAAAGCCTTTGTCGTCTACGTAATGATGATTCTCTCCGATGAAGGTGATTTCTTCATCTCCGACCGCGGGCCCTATGTCAGCACCGGAGCCGTCCTTCTCGTCTCGAAGGCGGGCTTCATCCAACGCATCTTCTCGACCACCATCGCCGACCCCTATGAGATCACCGTCGATGGCAACGGCGATATGATCATCTCCAACCACGAGCACGATCTCTCGAATGTCACCGCGCTTGATGACAGCGGAATCTACAAGATCGACCGGCTCAGCGGTGTGCAGACAAAGATCGTCGGCGGTGCCACGAACGGCTCCGTGATGCCCTTTGTGACGCCCCTGGGTGTGAAAGTGGAGACAGCCGGCACCTACATCGTCGGGGATCCTGACGCGTATAATCTGACGGGCGCGATCTTCCGCGTGGATCCCGCAGCCTCCCCGGTGACGATCACGGAACTCACCCGCGGAGGGAATCTGGATTACCTCCAGGGCGTCGCCCTCGCGCCCAATGGAGACATCTACGTATCGAATGTCAATCGACCGGTAGGTTCGCCGTCCGAGGTCCTCAAAGTCGATCCGGTGAGCGGGGCCCAGACGGTCTTTGCCTCCGCCGGCAACCTCATTTATCCCACCGGCCTTGCCGTGGAGGAGGACGGATCCGCCGTGGTGGTGGTGGATGCCCTCGCAAAAAAAGTGATCTCCATCGCGATCCCCGGCGGTAGCCAGACGGTCATCTCCTCCGATGCTCAATTCATCCAGCCCACCCATATCGCCATTGAACACACCGGCGACTATCTTGTCACCGACGGAAAGTCGAGTTCGTTCAACCGGCGTCTTTTCCGCGTCGACAAGGGCACCGGGATCGCCACCCAACTCTCTCTCAACGGCAGTTTCGAACAACCACGCGGCGTGACCCTCGCGGATTGAAAATCTGAGACACACCTTGCAAACCATTCCCGCCCATGAAGAAACTGACACCTGAACTCCTCCGGCAACGCCGCCTCGACCACACCATGGATCGATCCAGATTCCTCAAATCGATTCCGGTGATCACCGCGTTCCTGCTCGCATCAAAGGCAACACCGCTCTTTTCCCAGACAGAGCCCTTGGAGCCCATTTGATTGAACACGCCACCCGGCTTCCACCGGTTCGTTCCTCTCCGAAAAACCACACGGGACACCGTAGCGTCTCTGTTTCGGTCTATGCGCATGTCCACGTTGGGAGTGTGTTACATGGTTCGCGACGAGGCGGATCTTCTGGATCGGTCAATCTCCAGTCTGGTGGGTTTTCCTCATCGGACCTATGTCTTGGACACGGGATCGAAAGATGCCAGTCCCGAAGTCGCCCGTTCTCACGGCGCGGTTGTCCGACACTTCTCCTGGAACGGGCGTTTCGATCAGGCGAGGAACGCGAGCATCGCGGGAACGTGTGAAGATTGGCTCCTCATCATGGATGCCGATGATGTTTTTCCGCCGGGCGAATTCGCCCGCCTCGGCACCTTGTTGTGCTCGATAACGAGCCATGCCACGCTTCGTTATCATTTTGATCCGGAACAGGGCCCCATCCAGGCATCCCGTCTTCTGAGACGCGATCTTCGTCCCTGTTTCGACGGTGGAATCCATGAAAACCTCGGAAGCTGGCTGGCCGGCCTCCCCGACCTCCTCAAGTCGCCGGTGCACTTGGATGTGAACCTGATACATTGCCCTGATCCCCGGTCCCGGCCCGAAAAGCTCGCGAGAAACCTTCCCCTGCTCCTGAGGGAGTGGGAAGAGCATCAAGACGACCCGCCCCCCCGCCGCCGTTTTTTTCTCGCTGCGGAACTTGCGATGACCCTGCATCATTCCGGGGATACGAGAAGTGCTCTTCAGCTTTCCGGCACGGAATTGAAAACGCTTGGCGGCAATGGACCGGAGAGGCTCCGGCTTTTGTATATTCATCTCTGGCTGCTTTGGCAAGCAGGGGATCTCTCATCCGCGAAAGCCGTCGTCGAACGCGAACAGGAACCGCTCTCCTCCACTGTCGTCGGCCCATTGCTACTTGGACTGAATGCCTTGCACTGCGGATGTTTCGGAGACGCCGCCGATCGACTGACGGAATTCCGGAAACAGCTGGAGCAGGCTCCGGCCGAATTCCCTCTACCGTTGGCGCACACGGGAACCGCTCTCCTGCGTCTCCTTGGATACACTCTCATGATGGCGGGTGATCCCCGCACGGCATCCCATGTCTTTCTGGAAGCGGAACGCCTGGAGCCGGGAAACCCCGAAAACCGCTTGCGGGCGGAAATTGCTCTCTCTATGCTCCCAACATGATACCCGAACCTTTCGACTCCTGCATTCCGGAGGTAAGCGATGGCTTCCTTTTTCAAGAAACCGAAGACGGGGTCATGCTCTACGAATCATCCACTGGAAAAGTCATCACCCTCGACAAGTCTGCGGATCTGATCCTCAGCCACTGCGCCGAGGGACTTTCCGTGAGTCAAATCGCGGACCTCCTCACAGACGATTCTCCGATCGAACGCGATGAGGTGATCCGCGCCCTCGCCGGGCTCCTCGAACATGGGATCATTCGAACATCCGTCCCACCATCCGTGCGGGGCAACTGATTTCTTTTTTCCCGAATGGTCACCCATCCCGCCGGAAAGGCACGGCATCGACCGCTCCACTCTCACCGATTGACACCCCGGGATATCGGCCTGGACGTCCAAGCCTCACGTAGCTCCGGGCCATCCATGCCGTTCCGCTCTTTGCCCTCCATCGGAGAAGCCCCATGTCTCAGATGGCCGGGGCCGGGCGGTCTGAACGTGGATGTAGGGAATTCAGACTTGATCGTTCGATCGAATCTTTTTCGCAAAGGGTCTCAGCCAGCGGGTCCTTTGCGTCCCTTGTCGCCGTCACCCGTTTGTTGATCCGTCCGACCGCCCCCCTCCTCTTTTTCCATGCAACGCCTCTATTCCTGGAGCAAACTCGGCGTCAATGTTCACCTGAGTGTTGCGGACCGGACGTTGGACTGGCTCGCGGACGGCCTTCATTCCTGCGCGCAAAGCGATTGCGCGGCCGGCCTCGATGCTTCCTCCGCGGATCTCGCGTGGAGACGGGACGGGCGCAGGAACGTGATCGAACTCAAGGGGAGCGAATGGGGTGTCTTCCCGACCCCTGAACACCTCTATCTTCACAGTGACAAACTCATCGATGATCTCGTGAGGGAACGTCTCGGGGACATCGTGATTCTGCATGCCGCAACGGTGGTATCGCCCGCGGGACGGTCGCTCATGATCTGCGGCGCTTCCGGCAGTGGAAAGACTTCACTTGCCACGGCGTTGATCCGAAAAGAATGGTACTGGCTCTCCGATGAATATGCCCTGATCGGCTCACGCCCCCCTCTCACGATTCAGGGCTGGCCCCGCAACTTCAATCTCAAGGAACGGAGCTTCGCCGATTTCCCTGAAACCTCGGCACTGCCGGATTCGCGCGAATTCGGGCTGCAGGATCGACGGGGTCGATTGAGATTTTTCAACCCTTCCTCGCTGCGTCCGGGATCGTTTCTGCACGAAACCAAACCGGATACCCTCGTTTTCCCTGTATTCGACGCGGCCCTCCCCGCCCCACGCGTGGAACCCCTTTCCAACCGGGAAACCATCCGACGGCTCGCCGGCGAATTCCTCACCAAGACCCCCTCGACCTTTGCGGTTCTCAGCACACTCGTCGCGACCTGCACCTCACTCGAACTTCGTTACCCGGAGCCCATCCAAGGCGCCGGTTTGCTTGAGAACCTCTGATCCGCAAGCCACGCCCTCCCCATGCGAACCTCTTTCTTTCGAGACCTCGATCGCAGTCGCACCCGGGTCCCCACCCATCTGATCCGGGCGGCTTGCGCGGAGGATCCGGAACAAGCTCTCCGCCACTGGGACCTTTGGCGGAATTCCGTGCATGGACTTGAACACGTCGAACCCGGTTGCGCCCGCCTTTTCCCAAGAATCCACTCCGTGATCCGAACGTGCCGTCCCGGGGATCCCGATCTTTCCTTTCTGGAGGAAACCTACCGACTGACTTGGTTCTCGAACCAAAGACTCCTGGGAGCATTGGCGCAATTTCTCGATCTCACCCACCCGATTGGGATTCCGGTCATGCTTTTCAAAGGCGCGGCGGTTCTCGGCACCTGCTATCCGGACGAAGGTACGTGCTTCATGGCGGACGTCGATGTGGCGGTGGCCAGAGGAAGCCTCAATCAACTTGCCGATACACTCGACCAAGCCGGATGGAGGCGTCGCCCCCTCGAAACGCCCAGAGGCTCGCCCATCCATCAATCGGAACCCTTCGCGGCACCCGGCGGAGAACCGGTTGAGATCCACTGGGATCTCCTCCGATGGCCAACCCGGACGGTAGCCGAGGAAACGCTTTGGGAAACAGCGGAGACGATCGGGATCAGGGGGCGCCCCTGCCGGACGCCTTCCAATGAAGACTTGCTCCTCCAGATTCTCGTACGTGGTTTCACTGCCGAGAAGATCCGTCAATGGCGGTGGATGGTCGACTCCTCTTTGCTGATCCGGAAACGTCCGCTGAAATGGGAGCGTTTTCATGCGGAAGCAGTGCGCCGCGGCGTGGCCATGATGTGTGCCGAGGCACTGGAATTCCTTGGTGATACGACCTCTTTGGATCTTGACCGGGAAATCGTTCGAATCCTTCGTAATGCCGCCCCGCCGCCTGACCGCGCCATTCACATCCATTTCACGGGAGAATACCGCCACCTCGGGATTCGCAGCTTTTTTTGCCTCCTCCGACTCAAATGGCAAGCCGCGATTCACGAAGGAAAGATCGATCCCGGAATCCGGGGGTGGGCTCGATTTTTCATCATGTGGTCAGCCATCAAACTAAATCGAGCCTTCTCATGGAAATTGAAAACGCCCCCGGGGCCTTCAGAGCGGTCGTACCGGCCGTCCATCAGGCCTTAGCTCCATATCTGGCGGAACCAGTTCCGGACGGTAGCCCGGCGGTGCGGGCTTGGCTTCGCCGTTTCGGTTCGGTTCGGATCCGCCTTCCGACGGCTGTTCCCCCGACCCGGGCGGCAAGGCAGCAGGCAACGGCCGCGGAGCCTGGGTCTCAGATCCGCTTGGAATGAAACGGGACCTGAAAAACAAAAAAATGATCAAAACGAAGACCGGCAAAAAAATCGCGGCAATGTACCAAAATCGGGCGGGATGTGACCTCATCGGGTTCAAAACACGGAAAATGTGTTTGCGGAATCTGGTTTCTATCTGAAGTCCCACCGAAATGCAACAAATTTCCCGCCTTCCAAAGCTTTTAAGTTGCTTCGCAGCAAGCGCCTTCGGCAGTTATCGCGTGATCAAGAACCTCTGGCATTACCGCGACCTCAACCGATCGTTGAAACGGTAGTTCGAGCACTACCACACATGGTGTCCACACCAGTCGCTCCAGGGCAAAACCCATTGGGATCTCTATCGCCCTGAACTCAGGAAACGGGCCGCATGGACAACCTGACGTCAAACACGTGGAAACCGGAAAAAGCCGCCCCCCACCCCCGTCAACCAGACAGGAACCCGGAATGATATCGAACTGACCATGCATCCCCGCTCCCGCAAAAACCGGCTCCGCTGGTTCGCGGCGACTCTCATGGTCGTCGCCGGCTTGATCGTGTCTTTGTTCCTCCCACGGGGCCCGCGGATCGAGATCACGGCGGAAGACCGGTCGGTCGAGGGGGAGCGGCCGCGTCCCGGGGCCCTCTTCCAGGGCGATGGCGACCCCGTCGTCACCTCCGCGGAAGATGCCTCGACGACCGACGCCGTAACACCTTCGGCGGAGGCTGGTCGCACGACGGCGGGTACGATCGAGAGCGTGGCCACCGTCCTTGGCGAAACCGGCAATCTCGCCGCCACGGGAGCCCGTAAGGCCGTCCTCGCGCGCCTCCGCCGGAGCGAGGCGCAGCGTCTTGCCCTTGCCCGGGAAACCGCGAAGCGGCTCGGATTTCCGCTGCGGGTGGTCCATCCCGACGGCCGTGTCCGCGAGCTGGCCGGGTTCGTCGAGGGACGCCCCCTCTACCGGGAAACCCACAACCTCAACGCCGCCATCTCGACCCGGGCCGATCGTCTCGCAATCGCCCCCTTCTCCCTGACCGGCACGGGGGTGACGGTGGGAGTCTGGGACGGCGGCAGCGTCCTCGCGAATCATCAGGAATTCGCGACCGGTTCCCGCGTGACCGTGCAGGACGGAGCCGCCGCCGACGACCACGCCACCCACGTCGCCGGCACGATCGCGGCGGCCGGACTCTACGCCCCGGCCCGCGGGATGGCTCCGGCCGCCCGGATCGACAGCTATGACTGGAACGACGACGCCCTCGAGCTGATCGAGCGCGGGGCCGCCTCGCCGACGGAGTCGGAGATGATTTTCCTCTCGAACCACAGCTACGGCTACCTCAAGGGCTGGGTCTGGATGGGCGGGTCGGGCACTCCGGCGCGGAACTGGGAATGGTGGGGATCGGGGAGCGGTCCGACGGCCTCCGAAACCGCCTTCGGGCGCTACGACGAATCCGCCCAGCTCGGGGATGCGATTGCCCACGCCGCCCCATACTTTCTGATGTTTTGGAGCGCCGGGAACGAGGGCGTGGACAATCCGTCTCCGGGCGACCCCGTGTCGCTGAGTCCCTACGGAAGGAGTGTCGTCAACTACGACCCCGCGATCCATCCCCGGGGCGACGGGCAACACCGGGAAGGTTTCGAGACGATCGGCCATCTCGGTCTTGCCAAGAACGTCGTCACCGTGGGATCGGTGGCCGATGCGGTCGCGGACGGGGGCCGCAGCCCGACAGTTGCAGGGCTGAATGAATTCTCATCGACCGGCCCCGTGGATGACGGCCGCATCAAACCTGATCTCGTCGCGAACGGCGACTCCCTGCTCTCGCCCATCGCCCAAGGAACGAACTGGTATGCCTGGTCGAGCGGAACGAGCATGTCGAGTCCGAACGCCGCCGGCACGGCGGCCCTCGTCGTCCAGGAATACGGGACCCGCTTTCCGGGACAGGCGATGCGTTCGAGCACCCTGCGAGGGCTCCTCATCCACACCGCCGACGACCTCGGGACGACCGGTCCGGATTACCGATACGGGTGGGGCCTCGTCAACGGATTCGCCGCAGCAGAGCAGATCCGGGCCGATGCGGATCACCCCCTCCAGGCCCGGATCATCGAAAATATTGTCACCTCCGAGGAGACCACCCGGACTCACGAATTTCTCTGGGACGGGGTCTCCCCGATCGTTGCGACCCTTTGTTGGACGGATCCCCCTTCCGACCCTGCGGGCGATGACTCGCGACTGCCGACTCTGGTCAACAACCTCGATCTGAAAATATTGGGGCCGGATGACTCCGAATACCTCCCGTGGAAGATGCCCTTCGTAGGCACATGGACGACGGCGAGCCTCAGCGAACCGGCCGAGCAGGGAGTGAACGACACGGACAATGTCGAGCAGGTCCGGATCGGGGCTCCCTCCTTGCCCGGCCATTATCGCTGCGTGGTGAGTTTTCGCGGTAGCCTCGAGAACGGCCACCAGTGGTATTCGATCTTCGTAAGCGGTAGTGCCACCCCCGAAGCACCATCGGTGGAGAGTCCTGCCGCCACCAGCATCACCTCCACCGGCGCCACCCTCGGCGGCAACGTCACCGCCGATGGCGGAGCCACCATCACCGAGCGCGGGGTCGTTTACTCCGCCACGGCCACGAACAATGATCCGATCATCAGCGGCACGGGTGTGACGAAGGTAACGGCCACTGGCACCACGGGCGTCTTCACCGCCCCCGTGACCGGCCTGACCCAGGGCACCGGCTACAGCTACAAGG
>JALRFZ010000609.1 GCA_023253615.1 Verrucomicrobiales bacterium
CGTGGTCATGGTGAACAACTGGCTCCATTCCACGAACCCTTGGCCGCGCTGGGATGCGACGAGCCTGCCGGCGGTGCTCGAGGCGATGACGCGGCGTTGGCCGGATCATGCCCTCGTCTTCCGTTCCTTGAATGCGAAGGAGAGCGCCCCCGTTCTCGCGGCCCTCGGAGAGGCGGGCGCGATGCTCGTGCCGAGCCGGCAGATCTGGTGGTATGAGCCGGACTCGGAGGCCGTCACCCGCTCGCACGAATTCCGGAAGGACGAACGCCTCCTCCATCGTGGTGATCTCGAAATCGTGCCGCACGAGGAGATCGCGGAAGCGGATTATCCGATCCTGACAAAACTCTACGAACAGCTCTATCTCGGGAAGTATTCGCGTCACAATCCGCGATACTCCGTGGCCTGGATCGGCCACCTCCATCGCGAAAATCTCGCCCGATTCACCGCCTTGCGCGAGCCGGGAGACCGGCTCGTCGGGGTGGAGGCCTGCGTGGAAATGCACGGCGTCCTGACCTCGCCCATCGTCGGCTACGAGGTCGATCGACCGCGCGATCTCGGCCTTTATCGGCGTCTCGCCGCCGTGCCGGTGTTGGAAGCGAGGAAGCGCGGTATCCCGCTGAATCTGAGCGCCGGAGTCGGCCAGTTCAAAGCGTTGCGCGGTGGCGAGGCGGTGATGGAATATCTCGGCGTCTACGTGCGCCATCTGCCGCGATCCCGGCGTGCCCCCTGGCGGGCGGTCCACGAGTTGAGCGCGCGGCTTCTGGCTCCCCACGTCCGGAAACACGGGCTGTGATCAGGTCATCGATGGCCGGGGCATCTCGACCCGGAAGAGGTCGAAATCCATCGAATCATCGGACACGGGCGTGAAAGGAAAGGTGTGATGCACCGTCTCCGCGGTCGTCGCCGACACGGTGAGGCGGTTCTTCAGCTTCCTCCCGGCCGAGCGCACGGCGCCGGCGAGTTCGATGATGTCGCGCACGGAATCAAAGTCGAGCGCGTCACCGGCGCTGCCGGGGCGGACCCGCGCGGTGCCGGTGTGAATGCCGATCTCGAGGAAGATGGGAAGATTCGTCTCGACCTTCCACTCGCGGAGGAGGCGGTCGAGCGCGTTCTGCATGGCGAGGGCGGCCTGGATCGAGAGACGCTCCTGATGCGGGTCGTCATGCGTCGCCCCGAAGACGGCGATGACGCTCTCGTCCGTCGACTTTTCGAGCGATCCGTGATGGCGCAGGACGATGTCGATCATCGTCGAGAAATACTCATTGAGCAGCGCGAAGACCCGCTCGCCGCCGAGACGCGAGGAGAGCTGCCCGAAGCCGCACAGTTCCGCGACGAGCACGGTGATGCGGCGCGGCGCTTCCGCCTCTTCACCATCGGTGGTGCCGAGTTTCGTGTCGGCCGCCTGCGACCGGACGTAATGAACGAGCGCGCCCTTGAGGGATTCCCGCTCCTCGAGGCCTTCGGCCATCTGGTTGATCGCCTTGGCGAGCTCGCCGAATTCGTCGGTGCGGGTCGGCGGCAGACGCGAGGAGAAATCGCCCCGGCCGATTTTGCGGACGAATTCCTGCAGTTCCGTGAGCGGTGCGCTGACCTTGCCCGAGAGCCACGCGGCGAGAGCGGACGCGAGCGAGAGGGAGATCAGCATCGCGATGAGGTCGCCGACGAGGAGACGGCGCAGGAGGGAATCGATCCGCTCCGCCGAGATGTCGGCCCCGAGCATCGCCACGGGGGTGCCGGAGGCGTCCTTCACAGGAGCGAAAGCCGAGAGCCAGATCCCGAAAGAATCCCTCGCGTAGCCGGAATCGACCCTGGCCGCGCCGAGAGTCGGCATTTCCCCCGGCGAATTGAATTCCACCGGGTCGCCGAGCCGGGAACGCTCCTCCGGATCCGTCTCCGCATCGATGACATACTCCCACGTGCCGTCGCTTTTCGGGCGGATCACGTAGAGGAAACGCACCGGCAGGGCTCCGGAATTGTTCGCCGCGAGGGTTTCCCGCAAGGGCGCGGCGACCTCTTCGTAGAGATGGGTGCTGTCCTGCGACGGCTCGAGGAGACTGGCGATCTTGTCGCCGTCGATCCGCGGGGCGGTGCTGACGACGAGGGTGAAGACCTTTTCCTGGATCAGCTCGAAGGCGAGGCGGCTCGCCTTCCGCAGGCTCATGAACAACAACAGGCCGCAGCTGACCCCGACGAGGAGGATGAGGAGGGTCTGGAGCTTGCGGCGGAAGGTCACGGTGGGCAAGTTAGTGCAGGATCGCCGGGAGAAAACCCGGAATTTGCGTCCCGCTTCCGTTTGCTTGCGGCCTCAGGCGATCTCCGCGGCCACGTCGGCGAGGTGATCGATGAGCGCCGCGAGGGCACCTCGATCAGCCCCCGGCTTGTGCACGGCCATGACCTCGGCATGGACGACCGGCGCCTTCAGCTTCACGAAGACACATCCCGAATGCGGCAGTTTCGTGCTGTGCGAGGGCAGCAGCGCGACCCCCGCCCCGCCCGATACGGCGACGAGGACGAGGCTCAGCGAATCACATTCCTCGGCGATCGCGGGATCGAATCCCCGCATCCGGCAGATGCGGCGGAGGAACTGACGGCGGCCGGGAAAGACGATATCGGAGAGCGAGATGAAGGGTTCGTCGGCGAGCTCTTTCAAGTCGATCTGTTTCCGCGACGCGAGCCGATGATCCGCCGGGAGGACCGCGGCCATCGGGCTGCGCATCAGCGTCCGCGTCTGGAAGCGCGCCCGATCCTCCTCGCCGAGATTGCCGAGCAGGGCGAGATCGAGCTCGTCGTTGCGGAGGCGGTCGAGCTGGGGCTGCGGCGAGAGTTCGAAGAGCGCCACCGCCGTGCGCGGCGAGCTTTTGCGCAGGGCCCGCACCGCGGGAGCGACGAGATCATCGAGGAAAATGGTGAGAAAACCGAGCCGGATCGTCCTCTTTCCATCACCGAACTGCTCGCGCACCTGCTGTGCCGAGGTCTCCGCGTCGCAAAGGAGCTGGCGCGCCCGATCGAGAAACCAGCGCCCCGCCTCGGTGAGATGCAGTCTTTTGCGGACGCGGTCGAAAAGGGCCACGCCCAGCTCCTCCTCCAGCGCCTGGATCTGCCGGCTCAGGGCGGGCTGGGAAAGATGCACCCGCGCCGCCGCCGCCGTCACGGACAGCTCTTCGGCGGTGGCGACAAAGTAGCGGAGTTGATGCAATTCCATTCCGGCGCAGCGGCGTAAACTTCATAACCTACGTGCATGAACTCTCCCCGCAACTCGCATTGGCGGCCTGTGCGGCCGAGGAGCACACTCATTCCATGACAACATCCACTCCGTCCAACGCGCCGACCCTCCGCCCCGCCCGCGAGCGAGGCCATGCCAACCACGGTTGGCTCGACACCTGGCACAGCTTCAGCTTTGCGAACTATTACGACCCCGACCACATGGGCTTCCGCAGCCTGCGTGTCATCAACCAGGATCGCATCGCCCCCGGCGCCGGCTTCGGCACCCATCCGCACCGCGATATGGAGATCTTCAGCTACGTCCTCGAAGGCACCCTGAAGCATGCCGACAGCATGGGGAATTCCCGCGAGCTGAAGCCCGGCCAGATCCAACTGATGAGCGCCGGTTCGGGCGTGACCCACAGCGAGTTCAATCCCTCGCGCGAGGAAGGCACCCACATCCTCCAGATCTGGATCCAGCCCCACGCGAAGGGTCTCACGCCCACCTACACCGAGTGGCATCCTCAGGAGGGCGCGGCCCCGGCCAAAACCCTCGTCATCTCGCCCGATGGTCGGGATCAGTCCGCCACGATCCGTCAGGATGCCTTCGTCTACCGCCTCCTCCTCCAACCAGGTGAAACCGTAACCCACGATCTCACCGCAGGACGCGGCCTCTGGGTGCAGGCCATCCACGGCGACCTGCGGCTGAATGAAACCACCCTCCGCCCCGGCGACGGCGCCAGCACCGAAACCGCGGGCAGCTACCAACTCACCGCCACCAACGAACCCGTCGAAGCACTCCTTTTCGATCTCGCCTAACACTCCACTACTCCACTACTCCACTACTCCACTACTCCACTACTCCACTACTCCTACTCCACTACTCCTACTCCTACTCCTACTCCACTACTCCTACTCCACTACTCCTACTCCTA
>JALRFZ010000760.1 GCA_023253615.1 Verrucomicrobiales bacterium
GTCTGCGAGGTGAGGTCGATCTCGACCCGTTTGGGACCGCCGAAGACCGAGAGCTTTTTGGGCTTTTCCGCCTGGTTCCGCTGCTTCGCCGGGGCCTTGGATTTCTCCGCGGCGAACCGTTTTCCAAGGGAGAGCTCCTGCGAGGAGACGGGGGCCGCGGCCAGGACGGCGAGGGCGCAAAGAACCGGAAAAATGCGGCAAAAAGTCATGCCGCGAGTCTATCGGAAAAATCACGGCGCTTGGCAAGATTCTTTTGCCATGGGGTTGGTGCGGGCGGCCGGGGCGGTCATCCTGCCAGTGGTTTCGAGGTGAGCCTGCTCAGTGGCGCGAAACCGATGAAGTGTCCGACCGGCTCGCTCGATAACGTGACGCCGATGGACCCCTCGTCACTGAAACAGAGTGATGGGTTCGAGATCCACCTCAAGGGGGGCGATCGCGTCGTCACCGTCCTCCTCAACGGGCAGCCCTCGAGCATCTCGTTCTTTCCGCCACCGGTCCGGACACCAAGGGGATCGAGGCGGAGGTTGGCCGGCTCGCGATCCAGGCGAACTCGAAAGAGGGCGGCTACCATTTCCGGAAGATTTCAATCAAGCCCCTGCCTTGACCGTTGCCTTGCGGGGAAAATGCCTCTCTGCTGGCACATGAAGTCGTTCCACTCTCACTCCCTTTCCTGTCTCGCGGTGATCCTGATCGCCCTTCTCGCCCCGACCCGCGTTCCCGCCGCGGAGCCGCTCCTCGGGGTCTACGGTGAAAACTCGATGGAGCGTGTCCTCGCCTTCGAGCAGTGGCTCGGCCGGCCGGTGGATGTGATCCTCTGCACGGTCGATTTCCAGAAGTGGGAGAACTACCGCTACGCCGACTGGCTGAGCCGGACCGTCTATGGAAAGCGCGGCGATCGTCGGCTCGTCTACGATGTGCCCGTCATCATCCAGGGCGCGACGTATCCCGAAGCCAAAGCCGGAGCCTACGACGATCATTGGCGATGCCTCGCCGAATCGATCCTCGCGAACAATCCGGGTGAATTCGAAATCGTGATCCGTCCGAGTCACGAGATGAACGGCGAATGGTTCGTCTGGGGCGTGGGGGGCTCGCGCGAGGCGCTCATTCCCGACTTCATCGCCTCGTGGCGTCGCTTTCACGGCGTCTTTCGCGGAGTCGCGGGCGGGGAGCGTTTCCGCTTCAGCTTTTCCGCCTCGGAAGGCGCGAGCGACCCGCGGCCGATGTGGCCGGGCGACGAGTATGTCGATCTGATCGGCTACGATGTGTACTGGAAACCGAAGGCGATGGGCGGCGAAGGCTGGGAGACCAATGATCCCGTCGAGGCCTGGGCGAAACGCACCACCGATCCCTACAATGGGTGGGCGCTCGCGGGCATGATGGAATTCGCGAAGGCCAAAGGCAAACCCTTCCAGATCGACGAGTGGGGCGTGTGGGGACCGGATGCCGCTCCCTTTGTCGAGGCGATGGCGGCCTTCATCAAGACCCACGGTCTGAGGTCGCACACCTACTGGAATTCCGACGCGGCCTATCCGGGCGAGTTGTCGGGGCGTGACGCGACGTGGCCTGAGACTGCCGGAACTTTCAGAAAGGTTTTCGCTGGTGAACTGAATCGGTGAAGGAAGGGGGAGCCGGATCATCCGCACTTTGCGCTGGATACAGATCCGTTTCCCATGTTATTCGTCGATTCAGTCATGAAAATCGAGTCGCCACTTGCGGAACCTTCGGGAGTTCAGCCATGCTTCGGGCTCCCATGGATGACGCCATGGTTGGTGTTCGCCTTGTTCTCCTCCGGTTGCAAGCCGCCCGAGTCGGTGGCACAACGGGAATCCGGCGAAAAGGTCGATCCTCTCGTCGATACCACCGCGACATCGCCGTTCGATGATCCTCCGCCAGTCATCGCCGCACCCTCCGTCGCGGAGCCGGAAACCGCCACGCTTCCGTCCACGGAAACCGAGACAAAGACGCAGCTTCCCCTGGACTGCGTGCTCACAAATGCCGACGGGCGCTCGATCCGCGGCACGATCGTTGGAAAGATGGGCGACGAGATTGCCTTTCAGCGAGCGAGCGATGGCAAGGCATTCGTGCTTTCGATCGACGGATTGAGTCCCAACGATCAACTCGAACTGGCGGAACTTTCGGACGAGGCAGTGGAGACCGTGGCTGCCCTGAAAATTCCGTCCGTTACAGCTGAAGGGGAATCCGGAAACGGCAAGAACAAGATGGCAGGCGGAGCGCGTCCCCGGCGCGCGGATTGGCACGATGACCCTGAAAAGGCGTTCGCGGAGGCGAAGGCTCTAGGGTTGCCGGTCTACGTTTTTTTCACCGGTTCAGACTGGTGTCCACCGTGCAAAAAACAGGAGGAGTCGGTCCACAAGAAACCGGACTTCCAGAGGTTTGCCGACAGCCATCTCGTGCTGCTGGAGATTGATTTTCCGCGTCGGCGCTCTCAACCGGCGGGCGTGAAGGAAAGAAACCAAGCGATGGCTTCCGAGTGGGGGGTGAGTTCGTTCCCCAGTCTGTTTTTGGCTTCTGACCCGAATGGCGATCGCGAACCGGTGAGGAGGGCACAGAGCCTGGAAGATTTTCTCGATGGACTGGAAGGCCAGGTCGGGCGCTTCAAGGCGGCATTCGCCGTGCCTGCCGCACCATGACAGAGGCTATTCCGGCGTAGGAAGAATCTCGATCACCAGATGCGCCCCGGTGGCGTTGGCCCCTGCGACGACCTGGGGGATGCCGTTGATGACGTCGGTGGAGAGTTGGTGGGTGTGGCCGGCGAAGACGCCGAGCAGGTGCGGCGAGGCGAAGACCTCGCGATGGAAGGTCATCGTCGTTTCCGAATGACGCCCGCGCCAGAGCGGTCGACGCTCGATGGCGTGGTGCTTGTCGGTGGCCGCTCCCCAATCGGGATGGCCGCAGCCGAAACCGACCGGACGACCGGGAGCATACAGCGGGATGTGGACGCAGAGGATGACGGGCGATTCTCCGGCGGTTTCGCGCCGGAAGAAGTCGAGCTGTTCCGGAGTGATCTCGTAGGTCGAGTTGTCGATCAGCAGGACTTTCACCCCGCCGATGACCACGGCCGACGCATGGGGATCGCGTCCATCGTAGAGGGGGCGGAGCCGCTTTTCGATCCATTCCCGTCGGAGCTCCTCCGACGAGCCCGGGAGTCCCTCGTAATGCCAATCGTGATTCCCGGCGGTGTAGAGCCAGGGCAGTCCCGCCTCGCCGAGGCGGGCGAGCACCCACTCGACCGCGGCCTCGGAGGGAAAGCTGAGGAGATCACCGGCTAGGACCACGCTCGCGGCGGCCTCGGATTTCGCGACGCCGAGGGTCTCGAGAAAACAAGCCTCGGGATGGGTCTCCGCGCCCGATTGGAAGTGGCGCGTGCGCTGGTAGCCCCCCGCCATCCGGGCACTGTATTCGCGGAAGGGTTCGCCGCGTGCGTCGTCGCGCGAAAGGTGGGTGTCGGCGGCGAAGAGCAGCTTCACCGGGGCTGTCACCGCAGAGGAATAGAGGCGGATGCGGTGGACATCCTGCGAGAACCCGCCGCGTAACGGGACATTGCCGTCTTCAGTGCGGCCGGTGCCGACCCACGGCAGGACGGCGGAGCCGGCGAGGGCTCCTTTCAGCCATCCGCGGCGGGAAGATGAGGCGGGCTCGCGAGTCGGCGTCATAAGAGAGGGGTGGAATGTGGTGGTTTTGTCAGGGTTTTTTCGTGGCCGGAACCATCCCGATTTCCGCGAGCCACTCCAGCGACTGTTGTTGCCACGCGTCCCACATCGGACCCTTGTAGCCGTTCAGCCCGTGGCCGCCGGAGGGAAGGGCGAGGTACTTTCCGGGCACGCCGTTTTTCACCAGCGCGGCGTGGAAGGCTTCGCTGTTCGCGGGCACGACGACCTTGTCATCCGCGGCATGGGCGAGAAAGGCGGGCGGGGTCTGGGCCGTGACCTGTTTCTCGTTCGAAAAACGGACCACCAGCTCCGGCGTTGGCCCGGGACCGAGGAGATTCTTCCGCGAGCCGCCGTGCGTGCTCGTGTCCATCGTGATGACGGGATAGATCAGGATCATGAAATCGGGTCGGCTGCTCTGGCGCGCCACCGGATCGACCGACGCGGCATCGCCGGCGTCGAAGTGCGTCCCCGCGGTCGAGGCGAGGTGGCCTCCCGCCGAGAATCCGATGATGCCGATCCGCTCCGGATGGATGCCCCATTCCTTCGCGTGGAAACGTGCGGTGCGCAGGGCGCGACCGGCATCGAGGAGCGGGACTTCGGAGCGGCCTTTGGGCAGCCGGTATTCGAGGACGATGCCGGTGATGCCATGCTGGTTCAGCCAGGCGGCGATGCCATGGCCCTCTCCGCCGGTGACGAGTCCGCCGTAGCCTCCTCCGGGACAGATCACGAGGGCCGCGCCGTTCGGATTCGCCGGGCGGTGCAAGGTGTAGAACGCATTGGCGGAATCATTCGTGCCATCGCCGTTGGGGGCCAGGCCCTCCGGCCAGAGGGCGACGCGTTCGGGTTTCGCCTCACCTTCGGCGGCGCGGGCGAAGAGGCAGGCTGACAACAGGAACAGGATGGTGGCGGCGGATTTCATCACGGGGGGAGGAAAGGGATGGCTGGGAGCACTCCCGGAAACGTCAAGGCAGGCCGCGATTCCGCAAGCGGCGGAAATCCGTGGGGGCCTTGCGCGAAGCCATTGCGGATTCGTCTTGCCTGCCCGGCACATTCCGGGACACTGGTTTCTCCGATGAGTTTCCCGTTCATCCCCACGCGCCGCTCCTTTCTGCAACAAGGCAGCCTCTGGCTGGCGGGCGCGTCGTGCTCGGCTGCCCCTGCTTTCGCGGACGAGAAACCGCTCGTATCGCTCGGCCTCCTCACCGACCTCCATTACGCCGACAAGGATCCGAAGGGCACGCGTCATTACCGGGAGACGCTCGCGAAACTCGAAGAGGCCGGAGAGTTCTTTGCGGGGAAACCCCCCGGTTTTGTCGTCGAGCTCGGCGATCTCATCGATGCGGCCGACTCGGTGGAGACGGAGCTGGGCTACCTGCGGCGCATCAGCGGAGCCTTCGCGGCGATCGCCCCCGTGCGTCACCACGTCCTCGGCAACCACTGTGTCGATACCCTGACAAAGAGCGAATTCCTCGACGGGGTGGGCCAGGAGAGATCCTATTATTCCTTCGACCAGGGTGGCGTGCATTTCGTGGTGCTCGACGCATGCTTCCGCTCCGACGGTGTCGCCTACGAGCGGAAAAACTTCGATTGGAAAGATCCCAACGTGCCTCCGGCCGAGCTCGAGTGGCTGCGCGGCGACCTCGCGGAGGCCAAGGGCAAGGTGGTGGTCTTCGCCCATCAGCGCCTCGACGTGGCCGACTCGCACGGAGTGCGCAACGCGCCCGAGGTGAGGTCCATCCTCGAAGCTTCGGGCAAGGTCGCGGCGGTCTTCCAGGGGCACAGCCACCAGAATGCCTTGAACGATCTCGGCGGGATCCACTACGTCACCTTGCGGGCCATGGTCGAGGGATCGGGCTCGGAAAACAACGGCTACAGCCTCCTCGAAGTCCATGCCGGTGGACGAATGAAACTCACCGGCTCGCGAATGCAGCAGACCTACGATTGGACGGTGGAGCGATAGGTCGAAAGTCGGATACGACGGCGTCTCCGGACGTCCCGGGATGGGCATTTCGTCCTATATCGCGTTTCGCGGGATCGCGTTCATTGGGATCATGACCAAGAAACCCATGAAATCCACGTTCTTCGTTCTGACCGCGATGTTCGCCTGCGCCGGACCCCTGGCGGCGGGAACCCAACTCGAGATCATCGCCAACGCCAACGCACCCACCGTCGACTGGGCCCGCGGGCCTTGGGTGTATTCCTCCGGCAACTTCTACGGCGCCTCCCAGTTCGGCGGAGCTTCCTCGATGGGGAGCCTCTTCCGCTGCGATCCGGCGACGGGCCAGTATTTCCTGCTCC
>JALRFZ010000763.1 GCA_023253615.1 Verrucomicrobiales bacterium
ATCTCCGAATACGGCGCCGACTCGCTGCGTCTCTACGAGATGTTCATGGGGCCGCTTGAGCAGATGAAGCCTTGGAGCATGAAGGGCGTGGAGGGCGTTTACCGCTTCCTTGGGCGCGTGTGGCGGTTGGCGATGGAGGAAAATCAGGAGGGCGATTGGATCTTGTCGAAGGACCTTCAGGAAGTCCCACTGACCTCGCAGCAACTCCGCATCGCGCACGCCACCATCAAAAAAGTCACCTCCGACATCGGCGACCTTGCTTTCAACACCGCGATCTCGCAGATGATGGTCTGCACGAACGAACTCACCAAGCTCGAGAAGGTGCCCGTCTCCTCCGTCGTGCTGCTGCTGAAGGTCCTCAATCCCTTCGCCCCGCACCTCACCGAGGAACTCAACGCGACCCTCGCCGCGGCCTTCGCCTCGGTCGACAAGACCGATCTCGCGAACCAGTCCTGGCCCGCCTACGATCCCGCCAAGTTGATCGAAGACGAGGTCGAGATCGTCGTGCAGGTCAACGGCAAGGTCCGCGACAAGATGTTCGTCGCCAACGGCGCCACCAACGAAGAAGTCGAGAAACTCGCCCTCGCCAGCGACAAGGTGAAATCTTTCATCGAAGGCCTCACCGTCCGCAAAGTCATCGTCGTGCCCGGGCGCCTCGTGAACGTGGTCGCGAACTGAGCGACTGAGTCACTTCGAGGAGAACTCCTGATCGAGCTTGTCGAGGAGCGCGAGGCCTTTTTCCGGCGAGCCACGTTCGGCGAGGGCTCGGAATCGGGTCTCGGCATCGAATTCCGCGATGCTGATTGTGGCCAGCTCTTCGACCAGCTTGTTGACGCTCATCGATCGGTGCATTGCGAGTTGTCGTAGCCGCTGGTGTTTATCCTCCGGCAATCGAATGGTTAGCGTGCTCATTCAATACTCAACCGAGCAAATATCCGATAGAGCCGTCTCGGGTCAAGCCCCTGGGAGCGCCGGCATCCCTGCCGGCGGAGATGCCAAGGAGGGCTGCCCCTCCTTAGGCTCTCTTCCCCTCGGCCGAGGTTCAAAAAGAGTTGAATCGCGGTCCAGAACCGTCAGGATTCTTTCACCAGCCACCTCATGCACCTCGCCGGCATCGTCCTGACCGTGATCGGAAGCGTCATCCTCTTCGCTGGGAGCATGGGTTGGCGATTTCATCGCGCCAGCCGCGAGGCGGAGAGCGGTTCGCTCCTCGACGCGATTGACGGGGGACTGTTCGCGACGCTCTCCGGTATCTTCCAGTTGCTGGGAGAGGTCGTCAAAGACCGCTCTTCGCCGCTGTTTCCCTTCGCCATCCTCATGATTGTCGGTCTCGCGATGGGTGCGACCGGAGGGATTTTTCTCTGTCTCGGAGATCCTTGATCTTCCCGACCCAACCCGGTTGCCCCGTCGACCTGACCCTGTTAGGGTGCGCCCCATGCCCCTGACCCTCAATTTCCGCAACGCGAAGCTCTCGGCGATGTCCCTCGCCAAGGTCGGCAATCCCGTGCGCGAGGAACCGCTCCAGACTTCGCAATCGCTCTGTCGTTTTCAGAACGAGGAAGCCGACCTGCTCACCCATTGCTTCCTGAAGTCCTTCCGCTCCCTCGAGCTGCACCAGCTCCATCACCACACCGAGCTGGCGAAGAATGAACTCTACGCGGCGGCCGCGGCGATCTTCGAGGACAACACGACCCTCCTCGAGCAGGGCGCGGTGATCGCGCGGCACCTCTACGCGAAATCGCACCACCCCAACATCAAGTCGGGCGATCTCTGCATCGCCCTGATCGATCACGTCGGGGTCGTCGGCCAGGCGGTGCAGGCCATCAGCATCGTGAAGTCGGAAAGCCGCGTGCCCTTTCTCCAGATCTCGGAACGCAACGGCGATCTCGTCCTCACGACCGAACAGGGGATCTATCCCGACAAGATCGACAAAGGCTGCCTCGTCGTGAACCACGGCCGCGCCGACGGCTTCACCGTCTATCTCTTCGACAAGAGCGGCGGCAACACCCAGTTCTGGGTGCGCGATTTCGCCGGAGCGAAACCGGTGACGAACGACGACTTCCTCACGCGGCGTTTCTCCGAGCTCTGCGTCGAGTTCGCCAAACGCGGCCTGCCCGAGAAAACCCTCGCCGAAGAGCGCATGGAGGTTGCGAGCCGTGCCATGACCTTCCTGAAGGAAGCCGACGAATTCGATCTCGCCGAGTTCGAGGAGAAAGCCCTCGAGAAACCCGAGCGCATCGCGCAGTTCGAGGCCTTCAAGGTCGACTACGAGGAAGAGCGCGGCGAGCCGGTCGCGGAGAAGTTTTCCGTCTCGAAGAAGGAAGCGGAGAAAGCCGGAAACCGGATGAAAAGCCGCATGAAGCTCGATGTCGGCGTGGAGCTGAAATTTTCCCCCGGCTTCATCCACCAGGCCGCGCACTTCCTCGAGCGCGGGCACGACGACGACAAGCAGATGGAGTTCATCAAGATCTACTACCGCAAGGAAGAGGCGTGACGTCGGGAAGCCGCCGGGCTTCTCACGCCATCATCGCCTCGATCTCGTCGGCATCGATCGGGATGTGGGCCATCAGGTCGACGTTGCCGCCGGTCTTCACGACGATGTCGTTTTCGAGGCGCACGCCGAAGCCCTCGTCGGGCAGGTAGATGCCGGGCTCCACCGTCACGATCATGTTTTCGACGAAGACGTTCTCCGCCGGCGTCACGTCATGCACATCGAGACCGAGGCTGTGGGAGACGCCGTGCATGAAGTATTTCCGATAAGCGCGTTTCTCCTCGGGCAGATCCTCCTGCGTGCGCTCCTCGGCGACGACCTGCGGATCGAGCAGGCCGAGGGCGATCAGCTCGTCCTCCGTGGCCCGGGCGACTTCCTTGTGGTAGACATCCTTGAGGTGTTTGCCCGGCACGATGAGCTCGTCGATGCAGAGGCGCAGGATGCGGTGGACCGCGTCGTAGACGGCCCGCTGACGCGGCGTGAATTTCCCGTTCACCGGGATCGTGCGGGTGAGGTCGGAATTGTAGTTCCCGTACTCGGCCGCGACGTCGAGGAGAAGGAGATCCCCGTCCCGGCAGGGCTGGTCGTTCACGATGTAGTGGAGGACGCAGGCGTTCTTCCCCGAAGCGATGATGGGCTGGTAGGCGAAACCGCGCGATCCGTGACGGACGAATTCGTGGAGCAGCCCGGCCTCGATCTCGTATTCCATCACGCCCGGTTTCACGAAATGGAGGAGCCGGTCGAAACCCTTCGCGGTGATGTCGCAAGCCCGCTGCACGAGGGCGATCTCGTGATCCGACTTCTCCGCGCGGAGGCGGTGCAGGACCGGGGCGAGCCTTTCGTAACGGAGGTCGGGGTGGCGTTCCTGACAAAGACGCCGGAATCGGTCGTCGAGCGAGAAATTGACCGGGGCGCTCGAGCGGCCGTGCTCGTTGTGGTTCAGCCAGACCGAATCGGCCTCGCGGACGAGCCTCCGGAAGACCGCGTCGAACTCGCTCGACCATTTTACCGTGCGGATCCCGGAAATTTTTTGTGCCTCCTCGATCGTCACCTTGTGCCCCTCCCAGATCGCGATCAGCTCCGAAGTTTCGCGGACGAAAAGGATCTCGCGCAGCGCCGGATCGGGGTGGCCGGGCATCAGCAGCAGAATGGTTTCCTCCTGATCGATCCCGCTGAGATAGAACAGGTCGGAATTCTGGATGAAGGGCATCGAACCATCCGCACAACGCCAGGGAATGTCCGCCGAATGGACCACCGCGAGGGCCTTGCCGGGGAGCGCCGCGGCGAGCCGGGAGCGGTTGTTGATAAAGAGATCCGAAGGAATTTCGTCGTATTTCATCGCCTAAAAAATCGGTGGAATGGCGGGATTGTGCTATCTTCCGGCCCCCGTCCCGCGGTTGGGAGCGTAAGCATTCCCGTTCCGTGGGAGCCCAACCCTATATGGAAGATCTCCAAAAACAAACGGTCGTTATCGCGGACAATGATCCCGATTTCCTCGAGTGGGCGTCGCGCCATCTCGAGGCCGATTCCGTCGAGGTGGTCACGACCCGGACCGCCGACGAAGCCCTGAAGCTCTTCACCGACCGGCAGGCCGACCTCCTCATCGCCGAATTCCAGATGCGGCCTTTCGACGGAGTCGAGCTGCTGAAGCGGATCCGCATGGCGCAGCCCAATGCGATGGTCATCCTCAACGGCCGCGTCCATTCCACCAATGCGGTGATCGAGTCGATGCGCCTGGGCGCCTTCGACGTGCTGCGCCGCGAGTCGGTGAACTTCGAGCTGCGCGCCATCGCCGAGCGGGCCCTCTCCGCCGCCGAGCAGATGCGCGCCGCCGAGGATCGCAGCAAATCCGATCCCATCATCCCCCCGCAGCCGACCGACGACCTCATCATCGGCCGTTCCCCGGCGATGCAGGATGTTTACAAACTGATCGGCCGCGTCGCCCGCGCCGACGCCCCCGTCCTCATCACCGGCGAGAGCGGCGTGGGCAAGGAAGTCGTCTCGAACGCGATCCACAAATTCTCCCGCCGCGCCAAGGCCGAATACGTCGCCATCAACTGCGCCGCGATCCCCAGCAACCTCCTCGAGAGCGAGCTCTTCGGTCATGAAAAGGGCGCCTTCACCGGAGCGGTGAACCAGCGCATCGGCCGCTTCGAGCAATGCCACGGCGGCACCCTCTTCCTCGACGAGATCGGCGACATGCCCATGGAGGTGCAGAGCAAGCTCCTCCGTGTCCTCCAGAGCGGTGAATTCTCCCGGGTCGGGGGCAACCAGACCCTCCAGACCGACGTCCGCATCCTCGCCGCGACGAACAAACGCCTCGAGGAGGAAGTCGAGCACGGCACCTTCCGCGAGGACCTCTTTTATCGGCTCAATGTCGTCCGCATCCACATCCCGCCGCTGCGCCAGCGCCAGGAGGACATCCGCCTCCTCGCCGAGCACTTCCTCGCGAAGCGCACCGAGGGCGGTCGCGGACGGCCCATGCAATTTTCGAAGGAAGCCGCCGAGGTGATCGAGGGCTACCACTGGCCCGGCAACGTCCGCGAACTCGAGAACCTCATCCAGCGCGCCTGCGTCCTCGCGAGCGGCAACGTCATCCTCGGCAGCGACCTGCCCTTCGACCAAGCGAGCCGCAGCGAGAGCGAGCGCGTCATCCTCGAACGCGCCGCGAAGCGTTTCCTCCAATCCGCCGCCCTGGCCAAGGTCTCTCCCGTCGCGCTCGCGATGAAGCTGCTCGCCGAGACCGTCCTGCGCGAGACCGGCGACGACGACCAGGCCGCCGCCATCCTCGGCATCTCGAAAGACGAATTCCTCGCCTACGTCGAGACGCGGTCCAATGGATCGGCAGCTCCGGCGAAAAAGGGAAAAGCGGTGGCGAAGGGTGCGGCTCGGGATTGAGCGGGGGACGACATCGGGCTTTGAAAGGCCCGGCTGCCCGGGATCTCAGTTCCGCGCCACGAGTTCTCCGAGACGGGAGGCGATCCAATTGTTCAAGCTCTCGCCTTCGTCCGCACTGAGCTCCACCAATCGCCGATGGAGCAGCGGATCCACCCGCAGGAGAAAGCGGCCGGAATACGGTTTGTCCGGCGTCTCGCCCCGGCTTTCACAGAACTCCAGGTAGTCGTCGATCGAATCACGGAAGGCTTCCCTCAATTCATCGACCGTCCGGCCCTGGAAGGTGACGACGTCACGCAGTCCCGTGACCTCCCCGTGGAAGAGATCCGCTTCGTCATCGAACCGCACGGACGCTCCGTATCCTTTGTATGTCATCATGGCTGTATTCCCGCTTCGGATAAAAATCGCCGCATCGACTTCACCGCACCTTTGTCGGTGGTGGGCTGGGGATGTGGTCGATGAAAAACCGCCCTCACTCCATTCAAGGAGATCCGGACCCTCGAACCGCGACCTTCTGAGAGTTCCGCGCCCAGCGCTTCCAGGAGGGCTTCGATGTCCGCCCATTTGATCGACGCCGGTACCGGATGCTTGAAGATCTCGGAGAGAGTATTTCGATGACGGTTGTTCAACCCAAGCAAGATACCAGAATCCGGTATCATTTCAACTGTCCCATTCGATCGGGTTTCGGGCATCGATCTCCATCATTGCCCAGCCCCCGGATTTGTGGTTCGCTCGTCGTGTGCGCATTCTTTCCCAGCACCTCCGCTCCCTCCTCGCCACGGCATCCTTGCTGACCTTGGCCATGCCCGGATTGCGCGCGCAGCAATCCGCCACGGAAAAACCCAAGGCAGAGCCCGTCGTCATCCCCATCCCGGCGATCCCCGGAGTCCCCGCGATGAACGAACCGCGCCGGCCGACGGCGATTTTCCCCACGGCCCCCGGTCCGGGAGTGGCGATGCCGGGCTTCACGCTGCCGGGCACACCGGCGACCTCGGCGAAAGCCGAGCGGATCCGTCCGGAATTCCAGCCCGGCAACACCTATCGCTTTGTCGTGAAAACGGAACTGCAACTCGGCGGCGGCGAGGGTTTCACGATGGAGCAACAGGCCCGCTACGACGCGAAGGTGCGGGTCGACGGCAAGCCGGGGATCGTCCTGAAGGCGCGCACGGAGAGGCTCGACCTGACCTTCACCTCGCGCGGCACGACGTTGACTTACGAATCCCTGAAGCCGGAGGATCAGGAGACGCCCCTCGGCCGCCACGTCCGCGCAACGATGAACCGCCTCGTCGACCTGACCCTCGATGACAGAGGCCGCATCGACGCGTCGGTGACGACGGGAGGTGGCGATGAGACCGCCTTGCTGCCCGATGTGCCGAAATTCGGACCCGAAGAGCTCGAACAGCTCATCGCGGGGCTCTATCAGGGCTTTTCGGAAAAGCGGGTCGCACCCGGGGATGCCTGGTCGATCCAAGGCACGCGTCAGATCGGCGAGATCGGTGCCTTGACCTTTGACCTCTCGTGTCGGCACGCCAGCTCGGTGAGCTTCGAAGGGCAGAATTGCCTCTCGATCGAGTATGCCGGGACCCTCGCCGGATCTCTCCCCGACGCAGGTGCCGCCCCCACCACCGTGGAGGTGCAGACGACGAGCCTGAGCGGCCGCGTCTATTTCGATCCGCTCGACAAGATGGTGCGTCACGCCCAACAGAGTATCGATCTCTGGATCACCCGACCCGCCGTGGGCGAAGATCCTCCCGTGCAGACCCCCGTCCGCCAGATCACGACCCTCCGCCTCCTCCACGTCGTGCCCACGGCGTGACCGTCCGACCTCCGACCTCCGACTTCCGACCTCACCTTCCCAACCACTGCGCCAACCTACCCCGCGACTCGGCGGGACCGATGATGGCAGAGCACAGGGTATCGGGATCAAAGGCCTCGCGCGCCGCGGCGTGGATGTCGGCGAGCGTCACCGCTTCCAGATGCTGGTGGGCGACCTCGGGATCGATCCATTCGTTGAAATACAGCAGCGACTCGCCCGCCCACATCATCTGGGCCGAGGTGTTCTCCAGGCTGATGCGATTCTGTCCGATGACGTAGGATTTCGCCTCTTCGAGTTCGACGGCGGTAACGCCGCGGGTGCGGAGATCCTCGAGGATGGTGGAAATGGCGCGGAGGGCTTGGGCGAGATTCGCCGGGCTGAGGGCGAGGTAGATCTGCAGGGCCCCGGCGTCGGAGAAACTCACGAGATCACTCTGCACCTCGTAGCAGAGGCCGCGCTGCTCGCGGATCACCTGGAAAAGGCGCGAGCTCATGTTCTCGCCGAGGATCACGTTGAGCAGCTTGTGCGCGTAGCGCCGCGGATCGTTGCGATCGACGTTGCGGAAGGAAAGGGCGAGGTGCGATTGCTCCTGCCCGCCGTCCTCGTGGAAGCGGTGCTGGGGCTGCGGCGGCAGGGCGGGCTCGCAGGTGAGCGCTTCGCCCGCGGCGAGATCGCCGAGACGGGCGGAGACGATCGCGGCGACTTCATCATGGTCGATGTTTCCCGCCACCGAAACGACGGTGTGACGGCCGCGGTAGACGCGCGAGTGAAAGGCCTCGATGTCGGCGCGGCGGAATTGCTCGAGACTCTCCTCGGTGCCGGTGATGGAGCGGCCGAGCGGATGCTCGCGACCCCACGCCGCCTCGCTGATGAGGTCGTCGAGGTATTGCGAAGGTTGGTCGTGCACCATCGCGATCTCTTCCCGGATGACCTGCTTCTCCGAATCGATCTCGGTGGCGTCGAGGTAGGGATTCCGATACAGGTCGGAGAGCACTTCGAAAAGCCGGCCGAATTTCTCCGACGGTCCCTTCACCTGGTAGGCGGTGTGATCCTCGACCGTGAAGCCATCGATGGAGGCCCCGAGGCTCTCGATGTGGCGCGAGATCTCCTCGGCGGAGCGCTCCTCGGTGCCCTTGAAGAGCATGTGCTCGACGAAGTGCGCCATGCCGTGCTCGCGCTCGGTCTCGTGACGGCTCCCCGCTCCCGCCCAGATCCCCATGGCGACGCTGGCCATGTGGGGCATGGAGACGGTGGCGAGACGGATGCCGTTGTCGAGACGGGTGACGCGGGTGCTGGGAGACATCAGGGCAGGGGGAAAAATCCGCGCGCGATCGGCGGGACGCAACCTTTCTCCAGCCCGAATCGCTTTTCCACCGGGAAAAATGGGGCTATTCTCCGGAACGATGACGACCGCCGCCGCCCTTTCCGCCCCGCCTGCCTTCGACCTGCTCGGCGAAGAGGTGGAGCTATCCCGTATCGAGAAGGCGCTGCAGGCGCTCTTTGCCGGCGATCCGGATGAAAGCGGCCATACCGGCATCGCCCGGGCCTCGCTCATCAATCTCGCGCTCTACAACGAAAACCCCTCCGAGCTGGAGCGCGATGCCGCCGTCCTCGCCGAGCTGACAAACGAGACGGCTTGCCGCTCGCTCCTCATCCATGCCGACCCGCGTGCCGCCGCGACCGGTGCCCGCGCCTGGGTGCAGGCCCACTGCCAGATCGACCGGAACGGTGAAAAGAGCGTCTGCACCGAGCAGATCAGCTTCTTCCTCACCGGCCATTCGCCGGGACTCCTCCGCAACGTCGTCCTCGCCCATCTCGACTCGGATCTGCCGCTCGCCTTCTGGTGGCGGGGCGAACTCTCCGACGCCTTCGAGGAAGGCCTCTACTCGCGCATCGACCGCCTCCTCTTCGACAGCGAGGGCTGGGACGCGCCGCGCAATCCCATCCTGCGTCTCCTCGAATGCCAGCGGGGCTCGTCGTCGCCCTACGTGATGCACGATCTCGCCTTCACTCGCCTGAATTCGATCCGCCACGCCATCGCCAATGCCTTCGATCGTCCCGTCGTGGCGCGTTCGCTCGGGTCGCTCTCGGAGGTGACGGTGCGCTACGCGAAAGGTTTCCGCATGAGCGCCCTCTACCTCGCCGCCTGGATCGCGGGACGACTCCACGTCGACGTCGATGGTGCCGTCTCGACGAGCCGGGAAATCTCCTGCCTCCCGGGCCGCGGACGGCGTGGCGGATTCGTCATCCGTCTCGCCGAGCTCGATCCCGCCCGCCTCGGCACCGTGGAAGTCGATTTTGAAACGGGCGGCACCCGTGTCGAGATCACCCGCTGCCAGACCCGCGACTTCATCCGCACCCTGACAAAACGGGAAAACGCCGCCACCGAGGAAGACTGGCTCCCCGCGCGGAGGTTGCACGACGCCTCCCTCGTCGCCGACATCCTCAACCGCGCCGGCCGCAACCGCACCCACGCGCAGATCCTGCCGACGGTGCTCGAGTTGCTGGCGTTGCGGGGGTGAGCGGTAATCGGTATTCAGTAGCCGGTGGTCGGAATACGCGAAGCGGATAGACAATCGAGAGAATCGAGATAGGTGCCCGAAGGGCAAGCGAAGCGTCCAAAGCGCAGCGTAGTCAAATCGGAGGTCGGCGAGGGCCGTTCACTTCACGCCGAATTTTGCGAACCAATCGCGCACGGCGGTGAAGACATCTTCGCGTTTGCTCTGGTCGATGGGGTGGCCTTCGCCGGGGTAGAGGATTCGTTCGTGTTCAACACCAGCCGCCTTCAGCGCCTCGGCGAAGGCGGCGGATTGATCCGGGCGAACCACCGGATCGGCATCTCCGTGGAGGATGAGAAAGGGCGTCCGGATCGTCGCGACCGCGCTCACCGCCGGAGCGGGAAATCCTTCGCGCGGCGACACCCCGCTGCCGGTGATCGCGGCGGCCTTGAGACGTTCGGGCTCTGTCGCGGCGAGGCCGATCGTCACGAAGCCACCCATGCTCTGACCGTAGGCGGCGAGGCGCTTCGGATCGACTTCGGGCATCTTCTCGAGGAGATCGAGACAAGTCTTCGCCCGCCGCAGGTTCTCCGCACTGGCTCCCAGATCACCCGCCGGAGCCGCTCCCTTGACCGCGGGTCCCTTGCCCTTGCCTCCCATCGCCGGACCCGCATGGGTGTAGTCGGGGGCGATGCAGATGAAACCCCACGAGACCATCTCGCGCGCCTTTTGCATCCCGAAGCTCCCCGCACTGCCGCCGCGGCCATGACTGATGAGCACGGCGGGGAAGGGTCCGGTGCCCTCCGGCTTTACGAGGATGCCGGTCATCTCCCGATCACCCTCGCGGTAGGTCCAGCGCTCGCCTTCGAGCTGTAGGCCGTCGGCTGCATGGAGAGAGGAAACCAGAAGCAGGGCGAGGAAAAGAATGGTGCGCATGTCAGGATCCTGCAACCCCGCACGCACGACGCCGTTTCCGTCGAATTCTCACCCGCGCTCCTTCTCGAGGCGCTTTTTCCAGCGCGGCACCTCCTTCTCGAGGAGATCCCGCGGGCGCATCGACATGAAATCGTAGGCGACCTAGTCGCGGGCGTCACCATCCGGGAAGGTCTTTTCGAGGCGAGCCATCCGGTTGAGCGGGGGGAGAACGGGTCGCTCCCGCGACGGAGTCAGGGTGGCGAAGGGGGGGCCGCGTTTGGTGATGACGACCTGCTCTCCGTCATGAATCCTTTTCGATGCGATGGCGGAATGATTCCTCAAGTCAACTACCGTGGCGACCTTCACGGGAAGGAGAATCGATCATGAATAGCGATCCGTCCAGCGCCTCGGTTCGGTCCGGGAGCGGCGAATGGATGTTGGCGATTGCCGAGGAGTTTGCTTTTTAGCCCCCCGGGCTCCCTTCCCGGGCGGGTTGTCACTCCTATATGTCTGCCGCCGGCTCCCTTTCGTCTCTTCACTCCCGCCAAACAGCGAATCACCCGATGGATCGACCCCGATTCACGCGTCGGATCGATGGGCCGGGAACTCTTGCGGATGACCGGATGAAACTCCTGGCAAAACATCCACCACTCTCAAATGGTCTGGTTTCCCGCCCCCGATCTTGATTGGTCAATCGTCAAACGGCGGGTAGACCATCCAGGCACGGTCACGCAGCTGGAAAACCCGTCCCTGGATGCGCTGGAGATCGATGTGTTCGATGAACCATTCGATCCTTGAGACAATCGCGGCACGGGTCGGTTGCTTCAAGGCAACAACAATGATTCCGCAATGCTCCGACACGCTCTGCCCCAACGTGTGGAAAAAGTCGCGATCCGTGGTCAGAATCACCGCGGAACTCTCTTTGGCCAGTCTCAAGATATCTTCGTCGGGAGATCCCATTACTCCGATCACCCGGAAGTCATCCACCTCGTGCCCCTTCGCCTCAAGGACGGGAATCACGGCTTTCGGGAAGTTCTCGTCGAGGAGGAACCTCATGCCACCGCATCGTAGGCGGATACCTGGAAGTCGGCCATATCACTGCCGAACTGAAGGGCGGCCGCGATCTGCTCGGAAGTGATCGAGTAATCGGAGGCGACCATTTCGCGGGAATCTCCTCCAGCAAGGGCTCCCAGAACCGTGGAAACGAGAACCCGCGTTCCGTGAATCACCGGTTTCCCATGGCACACGGCGGGATCTATGGAAATGCCTTCGGTCATTCCGCTACCGTAACCGCATTCCCTTTCCTCATCAAGGCGGCAGGCGGACGCCGATTCCCAAACTTCCCGATCCACAAACCACCCGAAATCCGGGAACAGCCCCAAGGTCCCAAGAGCCGCCCCCTCCGCCGCCGCCGCCCGCGAACCCCTGAGATCCGCAGCTGAAGAGGGGATCGGTCTCCATCAACTCAACGATTGAAACTGAGCGCCGCCTACCTTCCCGCACTTCCCGCACTCGCAATCCGTTCCTTCACCGTCTCGCGCAGGGCGGGGTCGCGGAGGGTTTCGGCCCAGGCGCGGGCGGCATCGGGATCGTCGCGGGCGATCTGCGCGGCGAAGGGGGCCGCGACGAGGTCGTAGTTCCGGATCCCGCGGTTCTTTTCCAGCCAGCCTGCCATCGCGCCGGGGTTCGTCTGGATCCAACGGCTCACGGCGCGCTCGGTGAGGGGAACCACTCCGCCGAGGTTTTCAGTACCGGGTTCCCCGCCGAGATAGGCGATGAGGCCGTCGGGACGGTCATAGGCGAGCCGGGCGTGGAGTTGATTCCGCGTCCGCATGGCGTGGTCGGAGGAACCCTCGAGGGAATCGGCCCAGCCGAGGGCTTCGGCGAAGGGCGCGCGGGCATAGACGCCGGTGGTGGCTTCGATCACTTGGTCAAGGTCGCGACCGCCCGCCGCGTGTTCCTCATACCATTGCCCGACCGCGCCGAGTCCCTGCTGCAGGTGATGCTGGCGCGCGATCTGGGCATAACCATGGGCGCGTTGCCTCGTGGAGAGCTTGGCGCTCTCGAGAAAGCGCATCGCGAAGGCGGGATCGTATTCGGCCATGCCCTCGAGCAAGCCATTCGTCATGCCCTCGCGGAGGGGGATGTCCTCCTGGGCGAAGAGCCAGGCACTCGCGGCCTCGGGTTCGTACTTGGCCCAGGTGGAGATGGCGAGGTTCGAAAGGGCGGTCTCCGGAAAACGTTTGTCGCGGGCGAACATCGCGGCGCTGGCGGCGGCTCCGTCGACCTCCGCCCAACGCAGCCAGAAAAGGCGGTCGTAGTCGCCCACGGCATGACCGCGCTGGGCCATCTCGCGGAAAAGGGCCATCATCCCCGGGGCATCCTCGGTGGTGAGGTCCTGCAGGAGGGTGAGGTATTGGCGCCGCCCGACCGTCGAGGTGTCGAGGATGGATCGGCGGAAGGCCTTGAGGCGATCGTCTTCGCCGGCGTTCCCGGCGTCCGCTTCCAGATCCACTCCGTCAACGGGAACAGGACGCGGGGCCGCTTCGACGACCGGATCCGCGGCCCCTCTCCCGCTGCCGTCGGAGCGCTCGAGCAAGGTGCCCGCCTCTGGCGGAGCCGGGGTCGTGGCATCCTGCTCCACCTGCGCGACCGGTGCGCCGCCCGCATCGGCCGGAGTTTCCCGGGGCAAGGCCAGCCAGGTGCCGCCCACCCCCAGGCCGAGTCCGAGGAGAAAGGCGGGCAGGGTCGGCAGGACGCGATTGGGTTCTGGGTTCATCGGGTGGGCCGATGCATTGAATCAAATTCGGTGGTGCGGGGCAAGGGTGGAATGGGCGGGGGCTGGCCCGCGCTTCGGGGTGGATGCTCGCCGCGTGCTTTTCGGCAGCGCGCCGGAGACAGGCGTGCTAAGATGTTCCCATGCCCGCCGTCTCCTACCGCCCGCGATACCAGGTCGAGGACTACCTCGGCTGGGAGGGGGATTGGGAACTGTGGGACGGAGTTCCCGTCTCCATGTCCCCGTCGCCCGATTTCTTCCACCAGTCCATCGGTGGCAACCTCTACTCGCAGTTGCGAAACCAGCTCGCGCGCGAGGAATGTCCCGCGGATTGCTCGGCCCTCTACGAGATCGACTGGCATATCGACCGCAACACCGTGGTGCGGCCCGACCTCGTCTTGGTATGCGAGCGTCCCGAGGGCCGATGGATCGAGAAACGGCCCGAATTCGTCGCCGAGATCCTCTCCCCCTCCACCCGGCAGAAAGATCTCGTCGCGAAGCGCGAACTCTACGCCGCCAACGGAGTGCCCTTCTACCTCATCGTCGATCCCGACGAGCGGGGCGCCACCCTGCTGCGCCTCGAGGGTGGCTCCTACGCCGAAGAGTCCGCCGACTCGCCCTTCGAGCTCCATCCCGGCTGCGTGCTCCGGCTGGACCTTCCG
>JALRFZ010000768.1 GCA_023253615.1 Verrucomicrobiales bacterium
CTTCCACCGGGTAGACCGTGCCATCCGACAGGGTGAGGCGGACGTGGATCCTGTCATTCGTCGGCGCGCCGTTTTCATCCATGAGGCGGCGCTTGGGCAGCTCCTTGAGGATGTCGCGCTCGTTCACCTCGAACTCGACGTAGATGGGGTGATCCTGCACGATGGTGGTGAGCAGGGTCGCGCCATCGGCCCCGACGAGGTTGCCGACATCGACCTCGGCCTTGGAGACACGGCCGTCCATGGGTGCGGTGATGGCGGTGTAGCTGAGATCGCGCTCGGCATCGCGGACGGCGGCCTCGGCGATCTTCACGGCGGCGGCGGCGGCCTTTTTCTCAGCCTCGGCGGCGGCGACGTCGATCTGCGAGACGGCGCCGGAGGCGGAGGCCTGCTTGCGTTTTTCGTAGTTCGTCGTCGCGATCTCGAGATCGGCGCGGGCCTTGGACTCCTGCCCTTTCGCGGTCTCGACGGCGGCGAGGAATTGTTCGGGCTCGATCGAGAAAAGCGCGTCGCCGGCCTTCACCGCGGCCCCGGGACGGAATTTCGTTTCCTTGAGGAAACCCTTCACCCGGGCGCGGACCTCGGCGCGGGCGAAAGAGACGGTGCGGCCCGGCATCTCGAGGTAGACGGTGACGGGACCGACCTGGGGCGCGACGACCTCGACCTCGAGGGGAGGAGGCGGGACGAAGGTGTTCTTTTCGCCGCAGGCCGGGAAGAGAACGGTCGCGAAACCGGCGAGGAGGAGGCGGAGGAAACAGCGGGACATGGCTGACTCTTATGGAACCCGAAACCGGCCGGATGGAAAGCAAATTCCGCGGGGAAAGTGGGCGCGGGACGGGCGCGGTCAGTGCCAGAGGCGAAGTAAAAGGTAAAAGGTGAAAGGTAAAAGGTCTGCGTGCTGAGAGTGCGGCTGGTTCGATGGAGTGGTGGGCAATGTGGCTGCGACTTCAGTCGCAGGGGCGGGCGTCTCTTGGCCATCCGGGTTCGACTGAAGTCGAAGCTACTTTCCTTCGGTCTCATGGGCGCCAATGTGGCTGCGACTTCAGTCGCAGGGGTGGGCGTCTCTTGGCCGTCCGGGTTCGACTGAAGTCGAAACCACCTTCCCTAATTCTCCAACCCGTAATTGCAGATCACCCGGAAATCGCGGAGGCCGCGGGTGACGGGGCCGTGCTCTTCGACGAGGGCGTAACGCAACCTCACGGAAAGGCCGCTGAGACATTCGCCGGGCGGCTCCCATTGCAGGTTCAGGTCGAGCTCGTCCTTGCGATACTGCGCCGGATCATCGGGATCGCTCCCGTTCACGAAAAGGGCGTAGGCGCTGAGCCCCTCGAACCAGGGAATGTCATACCCGGCCCGCAAGAGCAAGGCCCCCTCCCCCGCCCGGTTGAAATCCTCGACCTGCACGGTGGTGTAGCCGGGGTAGGCGCTCCAGGGCGAACGCAGGTTCGCGTCGCCGCCGGCGAGGGTGTAGGCGGCGGTGAAAAGCGCGTCGCCCACGGGCAGGTCGCCCTTCACCCCGACCTGTTGCGCCGCGAAGGCCCCGCCGGTAAGCAGCTCGTCGCCGGTGCTGCGCTGGTCGATGAACTGCAGGGCGAACGCCGGCACGGCGTTGTCGGCGAGAGGCAGGGTGACGGGCAGGGTCCACTTCGTCTGCGCGTAGAAAATGTTGAGGATGTCCGGGCTGTGGTAGTCGATCGCCCCGATCGTGAAGTCGTCCTTCTCAAACAGCGCTCCGCCGGTGAAGACCCCCCGCTCCACCTCCGCCCCGGCATCGACGGCCATGGAGATGAAATGATCCTCGTTCCGGTTCTTGATGCGGTCGAAATAGCCGACGCCGTATTTCAAGTTCGCCCCCCCGGAGCCGAGGCCGGCCGCGCCCTGGATCACGACGGCCTGGAAGGTGTTGGGGGTGAGCCGGTTGTCGTGCGGATTGATGAAGGGCGTGTCGAATTCCTTGCGTCCCGCGTAGAGGTGGACGCGGTCGGCGAGGCGCGCGTCGAGGAAGGCTTCGCCGAGCACGGAGTAACCGGCCTGGACGGGCTCGAGGAGCAGGGTGCCATCCTCATCGGGATCACCCTGGATCTTTTGCGAGGTGTAGCCCGTGACCCCGAACGAAAAACGATCGAGAAAAAACGGCGTTTTGGCCCCGACCCAACCGCCTGCGGCGATCGCCTCGCTGACGCTGTCGTCGAATTTGACGCGATCGAAGGAGTAGGTGCGAAAATTGAATTTGAAATGGGTGAGGGAGGCGGGATCGCCTTGCGTCTCGAGATGACGGTGACGCCCGCGCAGGCCGAAACTCTCGTCGAGCTGGGTCTGACCCTGTTCGATGGAGGAGATGACCGGGTCGGGTGCGGGCTCCTGCCCGCGGACGGAGGGGAGGAAGGGCAATCCGATCAAGCCCGCCGCGAGGAGTGGCGCGGCACGCGCGGACGGGATGGATGTCGGTCGGGGTCGGGTCATCGCGGGATCGGCGCCGGGTGGATCTTTTCCCGAGCAATTCCTATACCGGAATGCCGCGGGATGCAGGCGGAAACGTGTGAAACGATCGCCTTGCCGTCCCCCGGGGGCGACTCAATCGAAAACGCGGTCGAACCATTCCTCGTGCCGGGCGTCCCGCTGGTAGGAGCGGATCTTCCGCCGATCCTGCTTTTCGTAATAGGCGGCCTTGCTCTTGTCGATGCGGCGGTCGATCGCCTCCTGGCTGAGGCACGAGACGAGGACCGGCGCGCAGGCGGCGGCGAGGAGGAGGTGAAGGAACGGGCGCATGATCTGGCTGGATTTCTCCGGACGCCGCGGGTCACCTTTTCAATCCGCCTTCTTCACGACCGCGGCCTCGGGCACGGCGGCGGCGGACGATTTCCGGGATCCGGTCCGGTTGGGGAAATAGGGCGGCACTTCGCCGCCGGTCGGCGGGATGTATTCGCACTCGGTGCCACCACCGAGCGCCTTGTAGAGGCTGACGTAGAAACGCGAGACCTGCCCGCGGCTGAAGGTCTCGGTATCCTCGGCGTCGAACTTGGTGCGCTCGGCGTCGAGCACGTTCTGGAAGCTGACGAGGCCGTTCTCGTAGTTGTCCTTGATGAGGCTGACGGTCTCGCGCGAGGAGGCGACGGCCTGGCTCAGGTCGGAGAGACGGTCGCGCTCGTTCCGGATCGCGGACATGCTCGTCTCGACTTCCTCGACGGCGGCGAGCACGGTGTTCTCATAGGCGGCGAGGGCCTGGAGGGCGCGGCTCTCCTCCGCGGCGATCTGATTGCGGATGCGGCCGGCGCTGAAGATGGCCCAGCGGAAGGAGGGTCCGAAGCTGTAGGAGCGGCTCGCGCTGTCGAAGACGTCGCCGCTGCTGACGGACTGGAGGTGGAAATCGCCGAAGAGCGAGAGGCGCGGATAGAGATCGGCCTCGGCCACGCCGATGCGGGCGGTCTGGGCGGCGAGCTCGCGCTCGGCGCGGCGGATGTCGGGTCGGGCGCGGAGGAGATCGGCGGGGAGTCCGGCGGAATACCCGGCCGAAGGAACGGGAATGCCGCGGCTGCGCGCGAGGATGCCCTCAACGGAGGCGGGGAAACCGCCGGTGAGGGTGGCGAGACGGTTTTTCGCGGCGTCGAGCTGGGCCCGGAGGAGCGGCACGGAGGCCTCGGAGAGGGAAAGGTTCGTCTGCGCCTGGGTGACGTCGATCTTCGGCACGAGACCGGCATCGAGACGGCCCTGGGTGAGTTTCACGGAATCACGCTGGGCGGCGATGTTGCGGTTGGCGACGGCGATGCGCTCCTCAAGGGTGCGGTAGTCGACATAATTCAACGCGACTTCGGCGAAAAGGGTGACGAGGGCATCGCGGTAATCTTCCTCGCGGGCCTGGACGTTGGCCTCGGCGGACTCCACGGAGCGACGGATGCCTCCGAAAAGGTCGATCTCCCATCCCGCGTCGAAGCCGGTGGAATAAAGGCTGGAAGGATTGTCCGGG
>JALRFZ010000786.1 GCA_023253615.1 Verrucomicrobiales bacterium
GCGGGTTTGACGATGGAGTTCGGGCGTGGCATGGGCGGCGGGCGTTTCCCGGCATTATCCCGCATCCCGGAGGGCGAAGCGAACGAAAAGTCCCGCGGGAGAGGTGGCCGGGAGGGTATGGGGATGGGGCGGGGATGCTGAAAGGCGTATCGAGGCCGAATTGACGTCCTTCGCCGGATGCCTCAGCCTTTTCACCCACGCCCACACCCACGCCCGAACGAGCGCACCAGCCCGTGGCCGACGCCCGCTTCACGTTGCCCCAACATTCACGCCACCTCGCTCAACGCACGAGGGCCGCCGCCGTGCGCCATTTCCGCAGCATCACGACGTGGGTGCGGATGAGCGAGCGTGCCTGCGAACGCAACCGCGGATCGCGGTGATGACGCAGCGGCCACTGTTGCCGGATGATTTCTTTGGCCAGTTCTGCCATGTCGGGTTTCGGAGGGAAGGAGGTTCGAAGAGGCTTGTCCCGAAGCGGTCCGGGCGTGACGCCATCGGGTGGCCTCGGCGCCGCTTCCGGCTCTCCGGGAAAGAGAGTGATTTCAGTGAAGGGGACGAACCGGGCCCGCCTGCCATGCAAACGGGAGAAATCGCGATCGCGCCCCCCCGGCCCGACGCGCACGCCTCAGGCCGCGAGTCTCGAACCGAAATGATCGAGATCCGCCCAGGTGTCGGCGAGGGATTCACCCAGCATCTGTTTGGCCCGATGGATCAGCACCCAGAGGTTGGCCTTGGAGATCCCGAGTTCGCGGGTGATCTCCTCGGTGCCGCGCCCCTGGAGCTCGCGCATGCGGAAGGCCGCGGCCATTTTCGGCGGCAGGCGGTCGATGGCGTGCTCGAGGTCGCTCATGAACTCGTGCCGCTCGGCCGCGGCTCCGGGACGATGCCGGTCGTTGCGGTCGGGCTGGCGATCGATCCAGGAAAGGATCACGCCTTCCCCGGCTTCGGAGGTCTCCAGATCGGTCGCGAGCACGGCGGGACGACGCGCCCGGCGACGGTAGAAATCGATCACCTTGTTCCGCAGGATGCCGGTCAGCCAGGTCCGCTCCGAGCAATCGCCCCGGAAATGATGGCGTCCGTGCCAGGCGGAGAGGAAGGTTTCCTGCACGAGATCTTCCGCCGTACCGTAATCCTTCACCCGCTGCAGGGCGAAGCGGAGGAGGGCGTCACGGTGGGCGATGTTCCAGTGATCGGGTTGGAGGACGTGTTCGGTGGTCATGGTCGGGAGGAGTTACGAATCAAATACAGAAAGGTCTGTCTGTTTTTTGGGACAAAAAAAGGGGGGAGGGGAGCTCAGCCGAGCAGTTCGACAGCGGCATCGCGGGCGACTTCGACGGGCCAGAGGCATTTCAGATTCTGGGCCTCGGAGGAAGCGCCCGAGTAGAGGACGAAAAGACGGTCGCCGATGGCGGCGGCGCGGGCCTCGTCGGAGATCGCGCGGGTGGCGATCCGGCGGAAGAAGTCGCGGGTGGATTCCTTGTGCAGGCGGATGAGGCGGACGATGCCGCAGCAGTTTTCATCGGAGACTGCTCCGGTGTTGGAGTAGGGGCAACCGCGGAAATCGCCTGCCTGGAGGAAGTCGGCGAGCCGGGTGAAGTAGGCCGCGGCCATGTCGCGGGGCGGCATCCCGCTGTCGAGGAGTTGGGCGTGGTAGTCGATCGAGCGATCGTGCATCTCCTGCAGCCAGGCCTCGCAGAGCGATTCCTTCGAAGGGAAATGCTGGTAAAAGCTGGCCTTCGCGGTGCCCGCCTTGTCGATGATCTCATTGATGCCCACGCCGGAGTAGCCGCGCTGGAAGAAGAGCTCTCCAGCAGTCTCGAGGATGCGGTCTCTGGCGTTCGGTTTTTTCATCGACTCTGGCAAGATAAACAGACAGACTTGTCTGTAAAGATTTTTTTTGAGGAATCTTTCGAGTCGTCGGTGGGCGAGTGCGAGGGCCAGGCTGGCATCCCTGCCGGGATGCCTTGGAATGGGGGGGGCAGGGTCCGGTGGTGTCGCTCGTTCCTCGCTCAACCACCGGCTAATGGCTATGATGCCTACGGCATCCGCTCAGATCCAGAGTCCTTCCTTGATTTCAGTGGATTCCGTGGGCCACCGGCGAATGGCTCTGATGCCTCCGGAGCCAAGAGGTTCCGTGTTTTCCGCGTGTTCCGTAGGCCGCTCTTTCAATGCGCAACGCCAAGCCGCGCCTTGACCCGGTCACTGGAACTGATAAGCCGCGACCGACTTCGCGGTGCGGAGATAGAGCGTTTTGCCGACAAGGGCGGGGGAGGCGCAGTAGAGCGCGCCCACCTTCGCCTTGCCGATCACCTCGTATTCATCCGATCCCGCGCGGAGGAGACTGACAAACCCACCGCGATTCTCGTAGACGAGCAGCTTTCCATCGGCCAACAAGGGCGAGGAAATCGACGACTGCGCCTGGCGTTCCCACTTCACCTCGCCCGTTTCGAGATCGAGGCAGAGGTGGCGGTCGCTGCAGAGATGGTAGACCCGGCCTTCATGGACGATGGGGCTGGCGCTGTAGCGATGGGCGAGGAAGCCATGCGACCAGCGCTCCTTCGCACCTGTGTCGGAGAGGTCGTAGGCGATGATGTTTTTGCCATCGACGGTGCTCGTGACGACGAGGGTGTCGCCCGACACCGTCGGGGTCGGATCTCCGCCACCGGGGACGGACCAGACCGTGGTGCCGGTCCCGCTGTCGGTCGCGACGACGCTGCCCTGGGAATTCGCGATGATGAGGTGTTTCCATGCCACGGGGGAGGAATTCGATCCCTTCACCTCGGCATTCTTCCAGAGTTCCTTGCCATCGGCGGCATTCCAGGCGGTGAGCGCGTTCTGGAGGAGGTAGACCTTGCCCTCGAGGACGAGCGGCGAGGAAGCCGGACCTTTCTTGCCAGAGAGAGGCGATTCCCAGACGACCGATCCCTTTTCCGCGTCGAGACAGTAGATCTTCTCGGAAAGCGCGGCGTAGACCTTGCCATCGGCGACCGACGGCGTGCTCGACGAGGCGCGGCCGCTCGGATAGCCGGGGGCCTTGAAACGCCAGAGTTCGGCACCCGTCGCCGCGTCGAGACACATCACGACATCGTCGGCGACCTTCATCGTATTCGGGATCGCGGCGATGATCTGATCGCGGATCGCGGGTTCGAAATTCTGTTCGTTCACCCAGGTCTCGACCTCGGCCTGGCTCGCGAAGACGCGGTTCGAGACGGTGCGCAGGGTCTCGTAGACCGGCAGGGGGATCGCGGTTGGCCCTTTCTTGAAGCGCCCGATGATCCAGCTCCCGAGGGAGAGCTTGGTCTTCTCGTCGATGTTCGCATCGACCCAATCCTTCGCCCATTGGTCGAGCGCCTCGCCGCGGAGGCGGCGGCTGAGGTTCTCGCGATCGGTCTCCATCTTGGCGACGGTCTCGGGCGGCAGTGATCCGGTGCCGCGGTAGTCGAGTTTCGAGAGCACGTCGCCGTCGATGCGGCGTGTCTCGGTCGGCTCGTCGCGGTGCCAGACGAGGGAAAGGTAGACTTTGCCACCCGCCACCGCGACACTGCCGTGGCCGCCATAGTGGTCGCTCGGGATCTCTTCGCTCGTCTCCCAGAGTTTCGCCGGCGCGTTCTCCTCGGTGAGCGTCTCGGGCAGATCGATCTTGCCGGTGGCGATGCCGTTGCGGTCCGGTCCGCGCCATTGCGGCCAATCGTCGGCGGAGAGACTCACGGTGGCGAGGAGCAGGAGACAGATTCGGCTTTTCATGGTGGAACGGAACGATGAAGCGTAAACCGTGAAAATGCGAGCCGGTTTCGCTGGCGGATTGATGCCTCCGGAGCGTATCGTTCGGGACTCATTGATTTTTCCAACCCCGTGAACCACCCTCCCAAAGTCGTCTACCTCACCGCCGGCGCCGGTGGCATGTATTGCGGCAGTTGCCTGCGCGACAACGCCCTCGCCGCGGGCCTCTCCGCACTGGGATGGGACGTCACCCTGCTGCCACTCTACACCCCCATCCGCGTCGACGAGGAGGATCGCTCCGTCGACCAGGTCTTCTTCGGCGGGATCAACGTCTACCTCCAGCAGAAAATCCCGCTCTTCCGCCACCTCCCCGCCTTCCTCGACCGCTGGCTCGACAACCCGCGCCTCATCAAACGCGTCGCCTCCGGCGCCCTCTCCGTCAGTGCGAAGGAACTCGGATCGCTCACCCTCTCGATGGTAAAGGGGGAGGACGGAAACCAGCGCAAGGAAGTGCGGCGGCTCGTCGAATGGCTCCGCGATGTCGCGAAGCCCGACCTCATCTGCCTGACCAACCTCCTCGTCGGCGGCTCCATCCCCGCGTTGAAACGCGAACTCGGCGTCCCCGTGCTCGTGACCCTGCAGGGCGACGACGTCTTCCTTGACGAACTCGAGGAGCCGTGGAAATCCGGCGTCCTCGCCGAGATGCGGAAGCTCGCCCGGACCGCCGATGGCTTTCTAACCTTCTCCGGACATTACCGGAGCCACATGGGGGATTTGTTAGGGATTCCGGAGGAGAAATTCCACCTCACCCCGCTCGGCGTGACCGTGTCCGAATTCGACGAGGTCCTCGCCGCCCGTCGCGTCCGGCCCGCCGGACAAGTCCTCGGCTACTTCGCCCGACTTTCCCCCGAAAAGGGCTTCGATCTCGCCGTGAGCGCCTTCCTCGAGCTCGCCCCGCGTTTTCCGGAGCTCCGCTTCCACGCAGGAGGCTGGCTTTCGCCGAAGGACCGCGACTTCCACGCCGCCCAGATCGCACGGATCAACGAAGCCGGACTTTCCCATCGCTTCCGTCATATCGAAGCCCCCGATGCCGCGGCGAAGCCGGAGTTCCTCAAAGGCATCGACCTCTTCACCGTGCCCGCGCGCTTCGTCGAGCCGAAGGGCATCTACGCGCTCGAGGCGATGGCCTGCGGACTGCCCGTCGTCGTGCCCGATCGCGGGGCCTTTCCCGAAATGGTCGCGTCGGGCGGCGGGGGACTTCTCTGTCGCGCCGATGACACGGGCGATCTCGCCGCCAAGCTCGCGGACCTCCTCGAGCATCCTGACAAAGCCACCGCGCTCGGTCAGCAGGGGCGGGAATGGGTCGAACAAAGCAACAGCCGGGAAGCGATGGCCCGGGCGACGGACGAGGTCTTCAAGAGGGTCTTGTCGGGTGCTTGAGAGGGTTGGGTCACCCCAAAATTCCCCGTACTACCTTGCCATGCACATCCGTCAGCCGGAAATCGCGGCCTTGGTAGCGGTAGGTGAGTCGTTCGTGGTCGATCCCCAACAGATGCAGAAGCGTCGCGTTCAGGTCGTGAATGTGAACGGGATCCTCCGTGATGTTGTAGGAAAAATCGTCGGTTGCGCCGTGCGTGTGTCCGGCCTTGATCCCCGCGCCGGCGAGCCAGAGCGTGAAAGAGCGGGGATGGTGATCCCGTCCGTAGTTGTCGGCGGTGAGTTCGCCCTGGCTATACACGGTGCGCCCGAATTCGCCTCCCCAGATCACGAGGGTGTCGTCGAGAAGACCGCGTTGCTTGAGATCTTTGATGAGCGCCGCCGAGGGCTGGTCGGTGTCGCGGCACTGCCCCCGGATTTGTTTGGGCAGGGCGTTGTGCTGGTCCCATCCCATGTGGAACAGTTGCACGAAACGCACGTCGCGCTCAATGAGGCGTCGGGCGAGGAGGCAGTTGTAGGCGTAGCTACCGCGGACGCGGGCGTCGGGTCCGTAGAGATCGAAGATCGACTTCGGTTCGCCGGAGAGGTCGGCGGCGTCGGGGACCGAGGTCTGCATGCGCGAGGCCATCTCATACTGGGCGATGCGGGTGAGCGTTTCCGGATCGCCGAAGGCTTCGTGGTTCGCGCGGTTCAGATCGGCGATGGCCGCGAGATTTCTGCGGCGTCCGTCTTCAGTGACACCGGGGGGATTTTTGAGGAAAAGAACCGGATCGCCCGAGGAGAGGAATTTCACCCCCTGGTGCCGAGAGGGAAGGAAGCCGCTCCCCCAGAGTCTGTCATAGAGGGGCTGACAGTTGGGGCGTCCGCTCCCGCGGGAAAGGAGGACGACAAAAGCGGGCAGGTTTTCATTCTCCGTCCCGAGTCCGTAGCTAATCCACGAACCGAAGCTCGGGCGTCCCGCCTGCTCGGCGCCGGTCTGTAAAAAGGTGATCGCGGGATCGTGGTTGATCGCCTCGGTGTGCATGGACTTGATGTAGCAAAGGTCATCCGAGACGGAGGCGAGGTGGGGCATCAGCTCGCTCACGGTCGCGCCGCTCTGTCCGTGTTGGGCGAACTTGAAAATCGACGGGGCGATGGGAAAGCGGGCCTGCCCCGAGGTCATCGTCGTGAGGCGCTGCCCCTGCCGGATCGAGGCGGGCAACTCTTCGTTGAAGCGCTTTGCGAGACCGGGTTTGTGATCGAAGAGATCGATCTGGGAGGGGGCTCCGGACTGGCAGAGGTAGATGACGCGTTTGGCTTTGGCCTTTTCGCCGCCCAGGGCGCCGCCCCGGAGGAGGGACTCCAGTGCGAGGGAGCCGAGGGCGAGACGGGAGCCTCGACCGAGAAACTGGCGACGGGTGGGGTCTAACATGGCACCAAAGAGGGTTGGATCACCGGGGTGAGAGGGTTGCATCGAGGTTCAGGAGGATCTCGGCGATCTCGGTCCAGGCGGCGAGTTCGGCGGGATCTCCGGGAGCGGGGAGCGAGAGACGGCGGGCGAGCGGGGAAACTCTCTCCGCCGCGAGCGCGGGTGCTCCGGTGTGGCGCAGACGGTGGTCCTGCAGGGCCGTGAGCAGGATCTCCAACTCGTGCGGAGAAGGTTCGCCGATGAGGAGGGTCCGCCACATCGCGGAAAGGCGGGCGGGGTCATCCATGGATCCGAGTTCAAGGATCCGCTTCGCGAAGGTGAGCGCGGGCAGGGAAAAGTTGGGATCGTTCAGCGTCACGAGCGCCTGGAGCGGGGTGTTGGTGCTGCCGCGTCCGACGGAACAGGTTTCGCGTCCCGCCGCATCGAATAGGAGCATGTTCGGCGGTGGGACGCTGCGTTTCCAGAGGGTGTAGAGACTGCGGCGGAACCGTCCCTCGCCGGTGTCGGCGACATAGCGGGTCGTGTTGCTGTTGACTCCGGCGACGGCTTCCCAGAGGCCTCCGGGTTGCTCGGGCCGCACGGGAGGACCGCCGACGGTCTCGACGAGAAGACCGCCCGCCTCGAGGGCCTGGTCGCGGATCGCCGGAGCGGGGAGACGCTTGCGCGGGCCGCGGGCGAGGAGGCGGTTCCGCGGATCGCGTTCGTTCATTTCGTAGGGAATCGCGGAGCTTCGCCGGTAGGCGTCGGAAAGGACGAGGCGGCGGGCCATGGCCTTGAGATCCCACCCGCTTTCGATGAACTCGACCGCCAGATAGTCGAGCAGTTCGGGATGGCTCGGCTGGTCGCCCTGACGCCCGAAGTCCTCCGGCGTGGCGACGAGGCCGGTGCCGAAGAATTGCTGCCAGAGCCGGTTCACGGTGACGCGGGCGGTGAGCGGGTGACGGGGATCGACGAGCCAGCGGGCGAGGGCGAGACGGTTCCGCGGTTCCGACGCGGGGAGCGGGAGGGAGAGAAAGGCGGG
>JALRFZ010000793.1 GCA_023253615.1 Verrucomicrobiales bacterium
GCTCGAGATCATGCCGATGCCGCCGATGGAGCGCGCCGCGAACAATCCCTGGCCCGAATGGCCCAAGGTCTACAAGATGGACTACGGCCAGGAGGAGGCCGCCGCCGTCCAGGGCGCGGACCCGCGCCAGTATCTGGTGAACACGAAGCGTTTCCTCAAGGACGAGGCCGGCAACCTGACCGGGCTCGAGATCTGCAACATCGAGTGGGTCAACGACAACGGCCGTTTCTCGCCGAAGGAAGTCGAGGGCACCGCCCGCGTCATTCCCGCGCAGCTCGTCCTCCTCGCGATGGGTTTCATGGGTCCCGAGCAGGAGATCGTGAAGCAGTTCGAACTTGAAACCGACGCCCGTTCCAACGTCAAGGCCGACCACGGATCGTTCACGACCAATCTCCCCGGCGTCTTCGCCGCGGGCGACATGCGCCGTGGCCAGTCCCTCGTCGTCTGGGCCATCAACGAAGGCCGCGGGGCTGCGAGGGAGTGCGACAAGTACCTGATGGGCGTGACGAATCTGCCGTGAGGTAGCGCGGGTGTTTGTGTCTTGCCATTGGGTTCCGTTCGTCGCCATCGTTCGCTGTGGCCGACGGTGAGGTTGCGTATCCGTCGCAAACACGCTATGCTGCGCACGTGACGCCATTCCTCGACAGCTCCGAACTCAGGGGGGCCGTGTATCCGGTCAGCGTCGGCTTTTACCACGAGGCCTCGCGGCTTGGGATGATCGGAGAGGATGTGGAACTGCTCGAAGGCGTGATTTTCCGAAAGATGGCAAAATCCCCGCTCCATGAATGGCTGATCGAGTTCTTCAAACGGCATCTCGAGGCGGTTTGCGGCCCTGGTTATTTTGTAGGCAAGGAACGTCCCATCACGTGCGCCCGTTCGGAGCCGGAGCCGGACCTGGCGGTGTTTTCGGGTGACTGGACCGACTATAAGGATCACCACCCCACGACCGCCGCGCTGGTGGTCGAAATTTCGATCAACACCCAGGTCCGCGATCTTGGCAAGGCGGCGATCTACGCTGAAGCCGGAGTTTTGGAATATTGGCTCGTCGAGCCGGAGGCCGGTCGCATCACCATCCATTCCGAACCCAGCGGCAGCGAATACGGCAAGGTGGTTGTCGTCGCCAAAGGGGAAACCGCGGTCGGCACGGTCTTTCCGGCACTTGCAGTCAGGGTGGACGAAGTTTCGCGTTGATCGAGAATTGTTCACTGCGGCACGCCCAGGTGCGTTGCTCCCGTTTGACCATCCCGCATCCGGGCCGATCCTGTTCCTCTGGCCCGTGACCATCCACACCTCCATCTCCCTCCACGACCTCGCTCTCGCCGGACTGCGTGAACAGCTCTCCGCCGACGGGATCAATCCGCATCACGGCGCGGCGCTGTGGCGGGTGCTGCATCGCGATGGGGTGGCGACGCGCGAGGGTCTCCTCGCAACGGGCTTCCTTCCTCCCCTGCATCGCTGGATCGAAGAGAACGTTGGCGAGGGCAAACGCTTCACCCTCGACCTGCCCGAACTCGTCGAGGAGATCCCCAGCCGCGATGGGCTCACCCACAAGTTCCTCCTCCGTCTCAACGACGGCCAGACCATCGAGACAGTCCTGATGGGTTACGAGGGACGACACACCGTCTGTCTCAGCACGCAGGCGGGTTGTGCGATGGGGTGTGTCTTTTGTGCGACGGGCCAGATGGGATTCGTGCGGCATTTGCGCCCCGGCGAGATCGTCGCGCAGGTGCACCATGCACGTCGTGTCCTGCGCGCGCTCGATCCGACGAAACGGGTCCGCAATCTCGTACTCATGGGCATGGGCGAGCCGCTCCACAATTACGACTCGGTGATGCAGGCGCTCGGGATCATTTCGGACACGCGCGGGATCGCGATCGGTCCGGCCCGCATCGCGATCAGCACGGTCGGGGTGGTGCCGGCGATCCGGCGGCTTGCCGAGGAGGGGCGTCCCTATCGTCTCGCGGTGAGCCTCCATGGCTCGAGCGAAGAAGAGCGGGCCGCCCTCGTGCCGGCGGCGAGACGCTGGTCGCTCGCGGAGCTGATCGCGGCTTGCCGGGACTACGGACGTGACACGGGCAAGCGCATCTTCTTCGAATGGACCCTGATCGAAGGGAAAAACGATTCGCCCGAAACGGCGGCGCGACTTGCCGCGCTCCTTGAGGGGATGGATGCGCACGTGAACCTGATCCCGCTGAATCCGACGCAGGGTTTCGCCGGGATCGAAAGCGGCACGGCGGCGGCGCGGCGATTCCAGGCGATCCTCCGCGAGGCCGGTTTTCCCTGCACCTTCCGACAGCGGCGCGGCATCGATGTCGACGCGGGATGCGGGATGCTGAAGGCGGCGCGGGAGCGGCGGGGCTAAGGATGCCTCCGGCCGGAAGACCCGGATCTGCGATCCCCCCACCTTCGGTCAAGGCCAGGTCGTGAGGAGCGCCTCGGCTTCACCGATGGCGTGGAGACCCGCTCCGCCTCCTGGAGGCACGAGAAAGAAGTCGCCCTCGGAAAAGACGCTGTCTCCATCAGTGATCTCTCCCGCGACGACGGTGAGGATGGCAAAACGTCCCCGGGTCACCGCATCGAGCGTCGCTCCCGCCGCGAGAGCGTGGCGTTCGAGGCGGAAGTGTTCGCAAGAGACAAGCAGGTTTCCCTGGGGCTCGTCCATCCCCGGGTTCACATCCGTGAAGTCGATGCAACGCAATGATTCCTCGACATGGAGCTCGCGCGGTTTGCCATCGATACCGGGACGGTTCCAGTCGTAGACGCGATAGGTGGTGTCGGAGTTTTGCTGGATCTCGTAAATCAGCAGTCCGGCGCCGATGGCGTGGAGGCGACCACTCGGAATGAAGAGGTGCTGCCCTTTCGAAACCGGCACGGCGTGGACGCAGGATTCCGCCTCACCCGAGATCAGCGCTCCCCGGAAGCGGGCTTCATCGACGCCCTCCTTCACCCCGAAATACAACTTCGCCCCGGGCGCGGCGTCGGCGATGTACCAGACCTCGGTCTTCGGCTCGCCCCCGAGCTCCGGAGCGATCGAGGCGGGTGGATGCACCTGGATCGAGAGGGTGTCGCGGGCGTCGAGGATCTTGAAGAGCAGGGGGAAACGATCGGCCTCCGGTGCCTTTTCACCGAAGAGCGAAGACCGCAGCGCCCGATCCGCCCACAGCTCCGAAAGCCGCCTTCCCCCGAGCGATCCTCCGGCGACCCGGCTGTCGGCCTCGGGGCGTGCCGAGATCTCCCAGGATTCCCCGAAAGGCAGCGAGGGATCGGGCAAGGGGCGGCCGAAACGATCGGCCAGGAGCCGGCCTCCCCAAACTCGCGTTTGATAAATCGGCTCGAATCGAATAAAGGACTCTGTTACGTCGGACATGCGGTAGGGCGAACCGACTACCATAAGATGATTGGATTATAAATTCCATCATTACCTTTAGATTTTGCAAAGCGATGAATCAGGAAATCAAGGATCGCTTCGAGCAGTACATCCGCCAAAAGGGAATGCGCCGTACCGGGCAGCGCGACGTCATCGTCGAGGCGGCGTTTGCGAGCGACGATCATTTCACCGCGGAAGAGCTGCTGACGAAATCGCGACGCCTCGACCCGAAGACCTCGCGGGCGACCCTTTACCGCACCATCGCCCTGCTCGTGGAGTGCGGTCTGCTGCGCGAGATCGACCTGGGTCGCGACGAGCGCGTCTACGATCCGAATTTCCTCGATTCGCCCGACCACAACCACCTCATCTGCATCGATTGCGGCAAGGTGATCGAGTTCGAGGATGAAAATGTCGCCGAGCTCATCGACAGCATCACGCGTGGCCTGGGATTCCGTCCGAGCATGAAATCGATGCGGATCGAGGCTTGCTGCGACCGGCTCCGCACCGAGGGCCGCTGCGAGAATCTCATCCAGCAGCGTCTCGTGAAGCGGATGTGATTCCGCTTCCGCCGCGGGAACGGCGCCGGGTGAAATTCCCGCTTGCCGCGACGCCTTCCCGGCGCGAACCAGAGTCATGTGGAAAGGCAGATTTCAGACGGAGACTTCGAATCTCGTGCAACGCTACGGCGAGTCGATCTCGTACGATTGGCGGCTCTACGCCTGTGACATCGAGGGATCGATCGCGCATGCGGCGGCGCTGCTCGAGGCCGGCATCCTGGCGCCACTGCGTCGCACCAACGGCGTGATCTTCCCTTACACGCCCCGGATCACCACCCTGTACGAAGCCACCTACAACGAATATAATCTCACACACTCCAACTACCGTGGCTATTTCTATCAGGGCAGCAAAATAGGCGATGTGCAGATCGAGGCCACCTTTACCGCGCAGGACACCGCAGAAGCGGAATATCTCCTGGCCGTGATACATTTCTTCCGTAGCGTGACCAAGATGTTCTACGGTCAAGACCCTCAGCGTGGCACGC
>JALRFZ010000110.1 GCA_023253615.1 Verrucomicrobiales bacterium
TCCCGCTTCGTCTCTCCCGGACAGTCGCCCATGAAGAAAGTCCTGCTCCTTTCCCTCACCCTCCCCTTGGTGGCGTCCGCCGAAGAGCCGGCGGTCACCTATCACCGTGACATCGCTCCCATCATTTATGCGAATTGCACCGCTTGCCACCGTCCCGGCGAGAGCGGTCCCTTTCCCCTGACCAACTACGCGGAGGTCTCGCGCCGCGCCATGACGATCAGTCGCGTCATCAACGACCGCTACATGCCGCCCTGGCACGCCAACGCCGAGGTGACGAAATTCCTCGACGTCCGCCGGCTCTCCTCCGACCAGATCGCCCGGATCGATCAATGGATCACCGCCGGGAAGCCGGAGGGAAATGCCGCCGACGCCCCACCCTATCCGACTTTCACCGAAGGCTGGCAACTCGGCGAACCCGACCTGATTGTGACGATGAAGGAGGCCTACCCCGTACCGGCGGAAGGGCGCGACATCTACCGCAATTTCGTGCTGCCCCTCGATCTGCCCGGGGATAAATGGGTCAAAGCGATCGAGCTGCGTCCCTCGGCCCGGTCTGTCGTGCATCACTCGCTCTATTTTCTCGACGACAGCGGCACCGCCCGCACGCTCGACGGGAAAGACGGCAAACCCGGCTTCAATGGGATGACCTTCCGCATGAGCGGCGCCCTCGGCGGCTATGTGCCGGGGGTCAGTGCCCGGAAGCTGCCGGGAGACCTCGCCCGCCCTCTGCCCAGGGGATCCGACCTGATTCTCTCCACCCACTTTCACCCTTCGGGGAAAGCCGAGATGGAACAGACGACCGTGGGCATCTATTTCGCCGACGCCGCCCCGTCGAAGAAACTCGAAGAGCTGCAGTTGCCCCCCGGATTCGGACGCAGCGCCGGCATCGACATCCCGCCCGGTGAAAAGAACTACCGCATCGAGGATTCCTTCAAGCTGCCCGTCGATGTCGAGGCCCATTTCGTGAACGGTCACGCCCACTACCTCTGCACGACCATGAAGATGACCGCCACCCTGCCCGATGGGACGGAGAAGGTCCTCCTCGACATACCCGAATGGGACATGGACTGGCAGGACACCTACTATTTCGCGGAGCCGATCGTCCTGACGGCCGGGACCGTCGTGAAATCCGTCATCACCTACGACAACTCGGCCGACAATCCGAACAATCCCACGCATCCTCCGGTCCGTGTGAAGTGGGGCCGCGAATCGACGGATGAGATGGGCAGCATCACCCTCTCCGGAGTCGCTCTGGACGAAAGCGACGCCACGCGGCTCAATCTCTCGACGAAGGCAAACCGGGCGAGGATCTTCACCCAGCTCGGCCAGGAGTTGCGCAAACAGGGAGTGCTCGAGCGCCTCCCCGCCATCGTGAAGAGCCTCGACGCCAATGGCGACGGACTCCTCCAGGAAGCCGAGCTGCCGCAGCGGATGCGGGGAGCCCTGTTGATGCGGCTCGATGAGGATGGCGACAAAACCCTCAATCCCTCCGAGATCGAATCGCTCAAGGATTGGCTCTCCGCCCTCAAAGCGGCGGAAGGTGCATGAGGACTCCCATTTTTCTTTTCCCTCTCCTGCTCCTGGCGCCGTTGCGGCTCGTCAGCGCACCGGTCGCGAGCGTGGATCTGTTCGTGGCGACGGATTGCCCCATCGCGAATGGCTACGCTCCCGAGATCGAGAGGCTCCATCTGGCCTGTCGGGAGAAAGGGATCCCCTTCCGCCTCGTCTTTCCCGACCGGGATCTCACCGAGGAAGGGGTGAAACAACACCTCGCCGACTACGCGGTGACCGCGCCTTTCGTTATCGATCGTGATCGAGCCCTCGTCAAACGCGCCGCCGCCACCACCACGCCGGAAGTCGTCGTCTTTGATCGCGAGGGTGCCATCGCCTACCGGGGCCGCATCGACAACCGCTACTCCGATCTGGGCGACCGCCGCGGCACCGTCACCGAGTTCTACCTACGCGACGCGCTCGACGCTCTCCTGGCAGGCAGGAAGCCGCCCGTGGCCCGGACCGAGGCGATCGGCTGTCTCATCGAACTGCCATGAAGAGCAGCGCGGTTCTGCCGGGATGACGTGATCCCTGCCTGTATTGCTGGATTCCGGAGTCCGGGACAGGTAATCTACCGCCCATGAAAATGCTCCCGCTTCTCTTGTTCGCCGCCCTCGCCCCGGTCACTTTCTCGAAAGCGAATTCATGGCCCGCCTGGCGCGGGGACCTCGCCGGGTCGGGTATCACCTCCGATACCGACCTGCCTCTCGAGTGGGGCAAGGAAAAGAATGTCCGCTGGCGCGTCGCCCTGCCTGAAGCGGGCAACTCCACCCCCATCGTGCATGGCGACCGCATCTTCGTCACCCAGCCGGTCACCCCGGAAAAATGGCGCGGCTTGATGTGTTTTGATCTGAAGGACGGCAAGCTCCTCTGGAAAAACGGCGTCGTCTACGACAAACCCGAGACGACGCACAACACCAACCCCTATTGCTCGCCCTCGCCCGCCACGGATGGAAAAATCGTGGTGACCGCCTATGGGTCCGCCGGCGTCGCCGCTTACGACTTCGATGGCAAACAACTCTGGCATCGCGATCTGGGGCCCGTCGCGCATGAGTGGGGCACCTCGAGTTCCCCCGTCCTCCATGGCGATCTCGCGATCATTTACCACGGCCCGGGCGAGGGTGCCTCGCTCTACGCGCTCAACAAAAGCACCGGCGAGACGGTCTGGAAATGGGATGAACCCAAATGGGTCACCGGTCCCCGCACGGATGGCTTCGCCGGGAAGGATGACGGGATCATCGGTGCCTTCAGCACCCCGATCCTTGTGAAGGGCGGCGATCGCGACGAACTCGTGATGAGCTTTCCGATGGAGATGAAGGCCTTCGATCCCAAGACCGGCGAAATCCTCTGGACTTGCGCCGGGTTGAATCCGCTCGTCTACGCTTCACCGATCGCCGCGGGAGACATCGTCGTCGCCATGGGCGGCTACTACGGCAATTCCATCGCCGTGAAAACGGGCGGATCCGGCGACGTCACCTCCACCCACCAACTCTGGCATGAAGTGCGCCACAACGGCGGTATCGGCACCGGAGTGGTCCACGGCGATTACTATTACTACGGAGGCAGCGTCGTCAGTTGCATGGAGATCAAAACCGGCAAGGAAGTCTGGAAAGCCCGCCTCCCCGACGCCGGCGGTTCGTGGGGATCTTACCTCCTCTCCGGGGACCGCATCTATGCCCTGAGCCAGAAGGGCAGCACCGCGGTTTTCCGCGCCAATCCCGAGAAGCTCGAAGTGATTGCCCAGAGCGACCTCGGCGAACACACGAACTCCTCGCCCGTGCCCGCCGGAAAGTCCCTCCTCATCCGCACCCACGAAGCACTCTGGTGCATCGGGAGTGAGTGAGGACGCCGGGGACAGTTGGATGGGCGGGAGGCGATTCCGCCCTACTTCCCGGAAGCCTGGTTACTTCGCCTTCTTGGCTTCGAGCATCGACTTCACGCGTGCCTGCTCCTTTTCGAGGGCCGCTCCGGTGACCGGCAAGGGCTCGAAAGCCGGATCGGGCGTGATCGTTTCCGTCTTCGGAATCTCACGCCAGCGCAGACGGCGGTACCAAACGTCCTGTCCGTGATCCTGTAGCCAGAGGTGGCCGCCGCGACCGGTGAGGTCTCCGCCGCGGATCCCGAGGAGATCCACATACCATTTCCATTTCGGGTCGGCATAATCGAAGGAAAGCACCCGTTCCTCGTTCAGCCAGTGTTCGATCACCGTGCCCTGGCAGATGATACGGGCCGTATTCCACTCCCCGACCGGTCTGGTCGCATCCTTCGACGGCGCCATGCAGAAAAAGAGTGACGCCGCCGCCTGTCTGGCGTTTTCGCCGTAAGGACTGCCCTGGTTGTCGAGCACCTGATACTCGACCTGTCCCGGACGGTAGTAGACACCCGAATTGCAGCCGGCCGACACCTTCCACTCGAAGCGCAGTTCGAAATCATCCGGCACTGCCGCCGCCCGATAGGCGAGGGGTCCGCCCTTCGACTTCCGGTAGAAGGCCCCCTCCTCGATCACCCAATTGCCTCCGTGCTCCCAACCCTCGAAGGACGTCCCGTCAAACAAAGGCGTGAACCCCGGTTCGGTCCCGGCGTCCTCCGCCATGGACGCAAAGCCGTTCAACCAAAAGAAGAGAAGGAGAAAGCAAGGAAGTTTCATGCCGGGGCGTCGAAAACGGGAAACAAAAAGGGCTCCCTCGATGGAAGGAGCCCCCGGAAATTCGTCATGAGACCGCGAACCGATCAGAAGGTCGCCGTCGCACCGATGTGGAAACGACCGGACTCGTCCGCGACCACGTTCTCGGTGAAGACCGGATAACCGTAATCGAGGCGGAACTTGAACCAGTCGCTGTAGTTCCAGCGGAGACCCACACCGACCGAACCAATCTGGAAGCTGGAAGGCTCACCGGGGAGGAGATCCTCGTTACCCATGTTGGCGGCATCGAAAAAGCCAAGGAAGCGGAGGCTGTCGGTCTCGTTCTCCCAATCGTAGATACGGGCAAGGGACATCTCGGGAGTGTAAAGTTCGAACGTACCCCAGGCACCGTGATCCCCGCGGACCACCCGCTGGTCGAAACCACGGACGGTGTCATAACCTCCGGCACCGAGCTGCTCGGATGCCTGGAGGTTGCCGTTGGCATCCTGCCCCTGCACCCGGAAGCGCATCGACCAATCCTCGTGCAAGCGACGCTGGTGCTCGAAGCTGCCGATCACGTAGAAGTAATCGGACGAGGAACCGGCACGGGAACTCGCGAAGGCGGCATCCGAGTTGTGGTTGTTGAAATCGCCGGGCGACCACACCCCGCGGATGTCAAACTGAGACACACCCCGCTGGTGCTGGATCGTCTCGTTGTAGCCGAGGCTGAACTGGAAGATCTCAACGCGCGATCCGAAGAGCTGGAGGTTGTTCAGGTTGCTGAAATCGACGAACTCGAGGTTGTTGCCGTTCGACTTCCAATCGAAGCCGAAGTCCATCTCCCGCTGACGGTTCGCGGTGCCATCGAGCGGGATGCTGTAACGGCCACTGAGCTGGATGTTGTCCCCATCGGAATCGAGGGTGTTGCCGCCACCGACCGGAATCGGATCGGAGTCGATGTCGACGTAGGAAGCAAGAACCGTGAACCAGTGGCGCCAGGGCAGGGACTGGGTGTAGACGAGCGAGTTCGCCCGGACGTGTTCGAAGTCGAAGTCGCTCGTGAACTGGTAGCTCAGGCTGCGGTTCGGTCCGAAGACATCACCCATGTTGAAACCGACGATGAAACGGTCTTCACCGAGATAATCGACCCCGGAGTCCTCGTAGCCGGTGTAGAACCAGTTCGCGCGGGTCTGATAGCTCTTGAGAATGATGTCGGTCGTCCCGAACTCATAACCGGGCGCATAGACCATGTCCACCTTGCGGTACGGGCTGCGGTTCACCCAGGAGAGATCGCGGAGGACCTCGGAGGCTCGGATGACCTCGCCCTTCTTCACGCGCATCTGGCTGCGGATGAACTCCTCGGTCTCGGTATCGACACCTTCCACCCGGATGCGGGCGAGTTCGGATTCGATGACGACGAGCTGGACGACGCCGGAAGTGATATCCTGTTCGGGAATGAGCACGTCAACGACGGGGCGATCCCCCTCGCGGTAGGCGACAATGACATCCTTCACCATCTGATCGAGGGACCCGAGAGAGACGGGCTGACCGATGTAGCTCTGGAGCACGAGACCCACCTGACGGGGGAAATTCTCAAAGTCGTGCCAGATGCCTTCGACACCCGGCCATCCATCGGGACGCACATCACCGGGGCGTGGGAGCAGGACGACGCCGAGGAGCTGGTTCACGAGATACTCGTCGTCGCTGGAGCCACCGACCCCTTTGCCAGCCCCGTTGTCGATATGGAAACGTCCGAGCTTGTCGACTTTCAAAGGACCTTCGCCGCCACCCGAATCGAGCACGGAGCGAGTCTCCTCCACCTTCATCTGGGTGGTCGGGGGAAGTACGTCGAGAAGGATCTCGGTGCCATACTGGTCCGTGACGGTCTGCTGCGCGTACGAAACGCCCACCAAACTGGCTGCCACCAAGGCACTGATTCCGGTCGTAAGAAGTTGGATTCTCATCAGATTCAAACAGTCGCGGCCCGTTGACACCGCTCCACAAGTCAATCGCTTAACACACGTTAAAAGAGTTGAAAACGCTTTTTTCAGTTTTTTTTCGGGTGTCCGGCATTCAGGCGGATGCTAAAGGGGGGAAACGATGAAATGAAAGAAAAATCTGAAGTTTTTTTGACCGACACCCACGCCCACCTCGCCTCGACCCGGTTTTCCGGTGAAATCGGGGCCGTCCTGGCCCGTTCGCGCGAGGCGGGAGTGGGTCGGATCGTCTCGATTTCGTGCGTTTTGGAGGACGTCGAGGCCAATCTCGTGCTCGCCTCGGCCCATCCCGGCGTCTTTGCCACGGCCGGGATCCACCCCAGTTATGTCCACGAACCCGGCCCGGAAGGTTGGCGCGAATCCCTCCGTGCCCTCGCCGGCCGCCCGGAAATCGTCGCCATCGGCGAAATCGGGCTCGATTATCATCACCCGCCGGAAGACGGCAGCGACGTGGCGGTTTGGCGGGGATTGCAGGAGTCGATCTTCGAAGAAATGCTGCAACTGGCCCGGGATCTCCGCCTCCCCGCCGTGATCCACTCGCGCGAGAGCACCCCGGCGGTGCTCGACGTGCTCGCCCGTTTTCCGGAGGTGACAGCGGTCCTGCATTGTTTCACCGGATCCCCGGCCGAGGCCGAGCAGGCGCTCGCGGCGGGTCATTTTCTCTCCTTCACCGGAGTCATCACCTACCCCAAAGCCGATGACGTCAGGACGACCGCGGCGGTGGTGCCGCTAGACCGGCTCATGATCGAGACCGATGCCCCCTACCTCGCCCCGGTCCCCTTCCGCGGCAAAGCGTGCGAACCCGGCATGGTGCGCCACACCTGCCAGCGCCTCGCGGAGATCCACGGGCTGTCGCCGGAAGAGATGGCGCGGGTCACTTCGGAGAATGCGGCGCGATTTTTCGCGCTTTCCGGTCCCCTTCTCGGTTCCGACGGCCCCGGTGCCGCGGAAGGATGAGGCTTGCACGCGGGGAGAAGTCGTGGTTTCTTGACTTCGTTGAAGTTCAACCCCTTCTTCCCGAACCGCCATGTTTTCGGAACGCAGCAACGCCGTCAGAGAGAAAAAGTTCCTCCCTTCCGCTCCGGAAGGATCCCGTCGCGGCCACCATTCGAACGCGACCCTCACGGACGATCACACGCTCTTTCTCCTCAACCAGCAGCGCGAGCGGCGGTCGAAGGTGGAGAAGCGTTCGTGGTTCTCACGCCTCTTCCGCCGCTGATCCAGGGGCCAGGAGCGCTTCGAGCTCCGCTTCGGCAATGACGGCCACGCCCAAGGCCAGGGCCTTGTCGAGCTTGGATCCGCCCCCTTCTCCGGCGAGGAGATACGAAGTGTTCTTGCTGACCGAACCCGACACCTTGCCACCTGACGCGAGGATCCGGGCGGCGATGTCGTCGCGAGGGGCCGAGAGGGTGCCGGTGATGACAAAGGTCTTTCCCGCGAGCGGTTTCCCGGGCCCGCCGGTATCTTCCGCAGGCTTCGGCGAATAGTTTTCCGACTGCGGATCGATCCCGAATTCAGCGAGACGCGCCAGGACCGCCGTCCCGGCCGCCGACTGGAAAAAGTCGAGGACGCTGGCCGCCACGATGGGCCCTACCTCGGAGGCGATCTCGTAGGGAGCGAGCAGCGCGTTCTTTTCCTTGCTCTCGCCGGTCTTGAGCGTGCGCAGCTCGGCCAAAAGCGGCGAGGTCGCCAGTTCGCCGAAATTCCGGTGCAGTCGGGCAAGCTCGCGTGCCGCCGATTCGCCGACCTGGGAGATACCCATCGCAAAGAGCCAGCGCGCCAGCGGCATTTCCTTGGCCGCCCGCTCGCGGGCCTGGACAATCTTCGCGGCGTTCTTTTCGCCGAAAATCCGCGGTGCCTCCTCGGTACCCAGGTTCAGGGTCGCGAGGGTGTCCTCGGAGATCGCGAAAAGATCGAGCGGGGAACGGATCAGGCCTCGTTCGACAAGCTTTTCCGCCACCGTGCTGCCGATCCCCTCGATATCGAGCGCCTTGCGGCTGACAAACTGCCGCATCCGGCTGGCGACCTGGGCGGGACATTCGAAACTGACGCAAAAATGCGTGACGATGGTGCGGGCCTCCGCCTTCGATCCCGACACCGTCTCGCGTCGCTCAATCGGCCCCGAGCACACCGGACACCCCCCGCCGAGATGGGCGTGCATGGAAAACGGCACCTCCGGTCCGCGTTTGGCCGTCACTTTGATCACCTCCGGAATGATCTCCCCGGCCTTCTGGATCAGCACGACGTCCCCGATCGCGATCCCCTTTTCCTGAATGAAGGACTCATTGTGCAGCGTGGCCCGCCGCACCGTGGTGCCCGAAACCAGCACGGGCGCGAGTTCCGCCACCGGCGTCAGCTTGCCGGTGCGCCCGACCTGCACGGTGATGGCGAGCAATTCCGTCTCCTTCTGTTCGGGAGGATATTTGTAGGCCGCCGCCCAGCGCGGGGCCCGGCTCGTGTATCCCAGTTGCTGCTGGGCGTCGCGGTCGATCACCTTGATGACCGCCCCATCGGTGCCGTACGGCAGATCATGACGCTCCACATCGAGCCGCCTCACCGCGTCGAGCACTTCCCCGAGATTCCGGGCGATCGTCAACGGTTCGTTTTTGCGGATCCCGACGCGATCCAAAAGGGCATGAAAGTCGGTGATCGAGCCGATTTCCCCTCCCTCGACCAGCCCCAGTCCATGGGCGATGAAATCGAGCGGCCGCGCCGCCACTTCGCGGGGATCGAGGAGTTTCAGCGTGCCGGCCGTGGCATTGCGGGGATTGGCGAAGGTCGGGAGCCCGGCCTCGTCGCGCTCCTCGTTCATTTTGGCGAAGCCCTCGCCCGGCATGAAGATTTCCCCACGCACCTCCAGCGTCGCCGGGACGCCCTCGACGGCAGGCAGGGTCATGGGGATGGACCGGATCGTCCGGACATTCGCGGTGATGACGTCGCCCGTGGTCCCATCGCCCCTCGTCGCGGCATATTCGAGCTTCCCTCCCCGGTAAACGAGCGACACGGCGACGCCGTCGATCTTCGGTTCGATCGTCACCGGGATCTCCTCGACGCCCAGCCCCCGCTGGAGCCTGCGGTAAAAATCGACCAATTCCTGCTCCTTCGGTGGGCGCGTGCCCGTCTTGGCCTCGATCTTGTCGAGCTCTTCCTCCGGGATCTCGAAGAGATCATCGATGCTCAACATCGGCACCGGGTGCCGGATTTGCTCGAATCCCTCGCTCGGGGTGCCGCCGACGCGCCGGGTCGGGCTGTTCGGATTGGCAAAAAGGGGGTATTCGGCCTCCAGCGCCTCCAACCGGCGATACAGGGCATCGTATTCCGCTTCGGAGATCTCCGGCTCGGCCTGATCATAATAAAGCCGGTTGTGATGCTCGATCTCGGCACTGAGCCTGGCGATCTCGGCCTGCGGGTCGTCGGGAGTCATACGACGGCGCCTTTGGGTCAATCGTGGTTCCGGTCGCCGTTCCGGTCGGGGGATCGCTCCACCTGTTTGGCGACCTCTTCCTCGAGCCGCTCGGCGAGCCACTGCTTGATCATGCTCTGGTAATTCAGATAACGGTGCCTCGCGAGTCGCTTGATCCGGCTGAGCATCTGGGGATCGAAGCGCAGCGTGATCGTCGTCGATTCGCGCACCGTCTGGCGCTGGATCGCGGCATTCATGAGGCGCGGATCCAGGGCATGCGACGCCCAGAAGGCCGCCTCATCCTTTTCGTCCTCAAAGTCAGGGATCTGATTCCAGCGTTCGACGATGTTCACGGGGCAAAGAGGGTTGGGGCGGAGAGCTGACAGGGTTCAAAGCCACTCGGCGTTTTTACGCTCGTAGAAGGTAATTTCATCCTCGGTCATTTCACGACAAAGGATCACGCGAAATCGCTTTCCATCCGTCCAGAAGACGGAAAAGAGGAAACGGTTGTTGATCGTTTTCCCGAGGTTGAAGTAACGTGCTTCGGCCGCGACACCGTCGTTTTCGGGCAGCAGACGGATCGAAAAAGGATCCTCGAAGACCTCCTCCACCTCGCGGGGGGTGATTTTCTTGAGGTCGAAATGGCAGTCAATCCAGTCGAAGTCCATGGGCGGGGGCGGTCGTGGCGAATCGGGCCGAACCGGCGGCGTTTCGACAGGTCAAAGCTAGAGGTTGCGATCAGGAAATCAATCCACGAAAGCGCGCATTTCGGGGAATCTGACAAATCGGTGTGAAATTTCCATAAATTTCAACTTTCCTAATGTTTAAACTCTGGTAATAAGTGCGTATCTGCCGATGCGCCGCATATCTCTGCTGTTCGCTCCTCTCCTTGGCGTCTCCTGTCAGGTGAAGCCATACGCACCGCTCCCGCAGGCAGCGGCGGTGGAGAGCGTGGAGGTGGAGGTGCGTTTCTTCGAAGGACGGCCCGAGGTCTACGCGCTCGTCAAGGGGCGCCTCTCGACGAGCGCGGCCCAGTTGATCGATCCCCGCCAATCCCGGGTGGAGCGTTCCCTGATCATCGAGGTGCTCGAGCAGACGCCGCGCGGAGCGAATCTTCTGCCGGATCTCGCCCAGTCTCCTCCTTTCGAAACCCGCGTTCCCATCGAGATCCTCGGACTCGAGCCCGGCCCCTGCCTTCTTTATGTGAATGGCATCGCCACCAGCTTTGAGATCCCCTCGTTGCAAGCCGCCCCGGCCTCCGCGGCGACCACGGGCCGCTATCTTCCGGCGGTGACCCTGGTCGATGAGTTCATCCCGATCGAGGATGTGGTGCCCGGGACCGCGATCGCTCCCCTGCCGACGCAACACGGAGGATACCCGGCTCCGGTCGCGATCCCCGTGCCCCCGGTCTCGGGCGGGAGTCCGTAATGAGGAAAAATCTGCAAGATTTTGCGCCGGATTCGTCCAAGTTGGCGAACCCTGTGTCCAACCTCCATCGACTCCGCATGAAAAACCAACTCCTCTCCCTCGCCCTCGCCGTTTCGCTGACCGGCTCCGTCGTCGCCGAAGACGCGCTCGGGATCGCCACCACCTTCGACCAGCAGAAGATCGCGGCGCTGAAGACCTACCTCGAAAAGAATCCAGAAGCCGGGGACAAGGACCGCGCCCTTTCCATGATGATCGACGCGCACCTCGGTCTCGGTGATTTCACCCCGGTGCCCGATCTCCTCATCCAACGCTATGATGGACAGGCCAAGGGCGAGGAGGCCAATCTCGACGTGATCATCGGCGAGATCGTGCAGCCCATGGTGGAATCGGGCATCGTCTCGAACCAGCGCGACAAGGCGAAGGCTTTCCTCACGAAATTCAAGGCGGACTTCGCCACCCATCCCGCGGGCGGCCAGATCGCACAAGTCGTCGATCAGATCGGGGCCGATCTCTTCCTCCCCGGAGTCGGCGACGAGATGAAAATCGCTTTCACCGCCCTCGACGGAAAGGAGATCGACCTCGCGAAGATGACCGACAAGGTCGTGCTGGTGGATTTCTGGGCAACCTGGTGCGGCCCCTGCGTGGCCGAGATGCCGAATGTCGTCGCCGCCTACGCGAAGTACAAGGAAAAGGGCTTCGAGGTGATCGGCATCTCGCTCGACGAGGACAAGGGGGCCCTCGAGAAATTCATCGCCGACAACAAGATGCCCTGGCCGCAATACTTCGACGGCAAGAGATGGGAGAACGAGCTCGCCCAGCATTTCGGCATCAGCGGCATCCCCGCGACCTTCCTCGTCGGAAAAGGCGGGAAGATCGTCGCCTCGAACCTCCGCGGTCCCGCTCTCGACGAGGAAATCGAAAAGGCGCTCGGCGGCGAGTGATCGACCGGCTCCCCCCCTTTTTTCGTGTCCATGCTGCCCGATCTCGTCGAAATCATCCCGCCAACCGCCGCCGTGGACGCCACCGTGGTGCTGCCGGGTTCGAAGAGCCTCACCAACCGCGCGCTCGTCCTCGCCGCCCTTGCGGACGGCAACGTGACGTTGCGGGGGGCGCTCTGGAGCGAGGACACCCAGGCGATGGTGCATTGCCTGCACGCCCTCGGATTCCAGGTCGAGGTGGAGCCGGATGCCCATGAACCGGCCAACCGCACCCTCGTCGTCGCCGGGCGCGGGGGGATCATCCCCCATGCCGGAACGGCGGCTGTTCCTCTCGAGCTTTTCATCGAGAACGCCGGCACCGCCGCCCGCTTTCTTCTTGCCCTCGTCGCCCTCGGGAAAGGGGTGTTCCGCCTCAGCGGCATCGAGCGGATGCACCAGCGTCCCCAGGCGGCGCTGATCCATGCCCTGCGCGAGCTGGGATACCGGATCGATTCGCCGAATGATTTCCTCCCCGCCGTCGTCCACGGCACCGGTCCACGCCCCGGAGCCGCCTGCCAGGTCAGCGTCGGTGAGAGCTCGCAATTCGCCTCCGCCCTGATCCTCGCCCAACGAACCGGAGGATGGCGGATCGAGGTGACCGGGGCGAACGAAGACGAGCTGCCCTATGTCGAGATGACCCGGCGCCTCGTCGAAACCTTTCCCTGGAATGGCGGGATCTACGAGATCGAGCCCGATGCCTCGGGCGCGAGCTATTTCTGGGGTGCCGACTGGCTGCTCCGAGGCGGGGGAGGCCGTGTCCGCGTTGAACCGGCGCCCGATTCGGGCATGCAGATGGATCAGAAGTTTCTCGATCTCATCCTCGGAGAGGCGTGGCGGCACGCTTACTCGCGCCGCACCGATCTCGCGGACAGCATCATGACGGCGATCGCTCTCGCGCCGTTTGCTCCGGCGACGACCGCCTTCACCGACCTCGGCCGTCTCCGCGTGCAGGAATGCGAACGTGTCGCCGCTCTGCGCACCGAGCTGACCCGATGCGGGGCGCGGGTCGAGGAGTCGGGCGACACCCTCACCATCCATCCCGGTCCGTTGCATGGCGCCGTGATCGAGACCTACAACGACCACCGCATGGCGATGTGTTTCGGCATGCTCGGACTGCGCGTCCCCGGTCTCATCCTGCGGAATCCGGCCTGTGTGCGCAAGACCTTCCCGAATTTCTTCGCCAAACTCGCGACCCTCGGCGCGGGCGTCCGCGAGCCGGAGGGCGGCACGCTCCTCACCGGCGACCGGTTGCTCGCCGATTGACCGCCGCACCCGCGGCAAGACAATCCACGCCACGCATTCGCCATTGCGGGAGCCCGATTCCGTTGTTTCCTTTCCGTTGCGCCGGCCGCTTCCGGCGCGTTGCAACATGGCCGTCAAATACCGAGATTATTACGAGACGCTGGGCGTTTCCAAAGAGGCTTCGCAGGAGGAGATCAAGAAGGCCTTCAAGAAACTCGCCCGCCAATACCATCCCGACGTCGCCAAGGACCAGCCCGACGCGGAAGAGCGTTTCAAGGCGGTGAACGAGGCCTACGAGGTGCTCGGCGATCCCGAGAAACGGCGGAAATACGACACCCTCGGCCCCGGATGGGAGCAAGGGCAGGACTTCGGCGGCTATTCCGGCTATCCCGGAGGCGGCGGCGGGCAGTACGAATACCACTTCGGCGGCAGTACCGGATTCAGTGACTTTTTCGAGAGCCTCTTCGGCGGCCGAGGCGGCGGGGGCGATCCCTTCGGCGCTTTCGGCGGGGGCCGCGGGGCACGGCACCCCCGGTCGAACCAGCCGATGGCCGGAGAAGACATCGAGGCCGACCTGCTCGTGCGCATCGAAGAGATCATGCACGGATCCACCCGCGAGGTGCGACTCGCCCGCCCCACCGCCGATGGCCGGCGAGGCAAAGAGACCACCATCCGCGTGAAAATCCCCAAAGGCATCGCCGAAGGGCAGCGCATCCGTTGCGGCGGCATGGGATACCCGGGCTTGAACGGGGGCCCTGAAGGCGATCTCTACCTCCGCGTGCGGCTCGAGCGGCATCCGCTCTACCGTCCCGATGGCCACGATCTCGACACGGATCTCGTGCTGGCCCCCTGGGAGGTGGTGCTCGGCGCCAGCGTCACCATCCCCACTCCCCATGGCGAGGTGAAGATGACCGTGAAACCCGGCACCCAGCCCGGCACCAGGCTGCGCCTGCGGGGCAAGGGGCTCCCCACCGGGAAGGATGGATACGGCGATCTTTACGTGACCCTCGTCTCCGAATTTCCCGAGAACGTCTCCGAGGAGGAACGGGAACTCTGGAAGGCTCTCGCCGCGAAGAGCCCGTTCCGCCCGCGCGGTTGATCCACGCCTCGTCCGAAGTCCCGTTCAGGGACGCGCCGGGGCCTCGCTCTGGCGCGAACTCATGCGGAACCGTGCCGGGCCGCCCGGCTTGTCTCGCTCTGCCGGAGAATCCTCCTCCGTCTCCACGACGGTCGTCTCCCCGGTCGCGGCATCACCCGGGGGCACCCGCGCGTTGCTTGCCGGAACGCCGGGAAACAACGCCGCGGTCACCGGAACACCCTCCTGACCCGATGGGAGATCGCCGGCCTTGACGAACCGGGTCGTGCCCCAATCGATGTCGTCGCCCGTGACCACACCGGGCCGCGTCATTGCCGTGAAGTTGATCTGCGAATCCAGCCAGGTCAGGCTCGACTCGAGCCGCGCGTGCTGGGAGGCGACCGCTTCGCGGAATTCCGCGGGCTTGTTCCCGATGATTTCCTCGAGAAGAGCCATCGCCATCCCGAGGGTGGCGTAGGCGGCCTCGTACTCGTTGGCGTAGCGCTGGGCTTCGCCCAGTTCGAGCGATTCGATGAAGTCGAGGTATTTCATCATCACCTCGTGCTCATCCGTCGTCAGCCGGGCCTCGGTGTCCGCGATGGTGGCGGCGAGGGCCTCGCTCCGGTAGGCGATCATCCTGGGTTCGAAACCGGGATGTGCGGCCGCGAGCGCCCTGATCTGGCGGTCGGCCTCGAGGTAGCTGCCGAGCGCCAGGGGCCACTGGCCGGCTCCGGCGAGCCGGTCGGCCGTCTGGATCCAGCCGTAGATGGTCAACCATTGCGCGGCAGGATCGTCCTCACCGCGGACCGGTCCCCACGGAAGGCAAAGGCAGGCGACCGCCATCCATGACCGGAGTCTTTTCATGCCGCTCACGTTCCCGGGCACGGGACTTAATCCTCCCCTCCCCGGATCAGCACCTCGACTTTCCGCAGGATCACCGCGGCATCCCCTTCCCCGACCCGGTACCCGGGGCGGACCACCTTGACGACCTCTCCGGGCTGGAAAGGGGTCTCCGAATACTGGCGCGTGCCCCAGCCTTTCCGACTCAGTACCTGCACCTCGCATCGGTGTTTCGGGGTGAGAAAGGTGCCCGTGGCGATCTCGAAGGGCCTCACTCCGCCGGATTCGAGAATGGCGACGAGGCGGTTGCGGAAGGCGGTCAGCTCTTGCGCGACCTCCCTGAGTTTTCTCGACCCCCGGTAGCCTTCGAGGAGCAGGTCGAGCACCTCGAGCCGCTCGATGAGAGCACGGTAGATCTCCTGTTCGCGGTCTTTGGCGATCACCATGCTCTCGAAACGCTCCGGGATCTCGACCTCGATCCCCTTCCGGCTGAGCCCCTGGGCGCGCCGCACCTCCGCATCCATCGTCTCCCGGAATTGGGTGAGGTCGGCCTCGATCGCGGCGAGTGCCTCGCGGCGCCGCGCGATCTCCGCCTCGACCCCGTCAAGATCGGTGCGCCGCTGATCGGTGCGCCGAGCCAATTCAGCCTGCACCCCGTCGCCGTATTGATGCCAGATCGGCTCGATGAGGTCGAGCTGGCCGCGGATCTCGGCGGCGGTTGCCTCGATCCTCTGGAAAAGCGTGGTCGCATCCGCCGCGGGATCGGCGGCGGGTCCTCCTGCGGGTCGCTCCGGCAGGCTTCCCGACTCGATCCAGGCCTGCCAATCGGAAAGGAGACGGACCTCCAGGTCGCCGAGCCGGGCGAGAAGGTCCGCGGCACGCCCTTCTGCCGCGAGCCGATCCGCGATCGCCGCTTCGTGACGGGTCGATAAATCCGCCCAGCTTTCCTGCCAACGCACCCCGGCGGCGGCATGGTCGTCGCAGATCCGCTGGAGCCCGGAGCGCTGTTCCTCCAACTGCCGCACCTGCTTTTCTTTCGTCCCGATCTCGTAACGAAGTCCCGCGATCACCCCTTCGCGCTCGATGACCTCCCGTCTCGCCTCGCTGAGGCTCGCCTGAAGGCGGGACTCGCGGGCCGCCACCTCCTCGAGATCCCGCTGCAGGTGGCGGAGCCTCGAGCCCTGCTCTTCGACCCGCTCCCCCAACGCGATCGCACGAGCCTCGGCCGCGGCCAGCTTTTCCCGCAGCCCGGTCGACTCCGCCTCGAATCTTCCGTTTTCGCCGATCAACCGGGAAATTTCCCGTTTGAGGGCTTCGCGCTCTTCTTGAAAAGCGATCTTCATCGCCGCCCTTTCCCCGTCGTCTCCGGAGCCCGGTGCGACGACCGGCGCAGCCCCCCCATTGAGTTTGCGGGTCGCGGTTTCCCCGTCGGTTCCGGACACCCGGAATTCGGCCGTCGCGAAACGCAGCAGGTCGCCGGGCCGGATCTGCCGGCGTTCCACACGGATGCCGTTCACGAAGGTGCCTTTGCTCGATCCACAATCGACCACCTCCACTCCGGCCTCTCCGGCCACCTCGATCCGGGCATGGCGCGCCGAGACCGAGGCATGATCGACAACCAGATCGTTGCCCGGCTCTCTCCCCACGCAAAAGGTCCGCTCCCCGTCCGGGATCGGAAACACACCCGCGGGATAGATCCCGGGTTTCAAGGGTCGGAGGGTAAGGGCCATCCGTCGTTCACATGCCAAGGGGAATCCATTCGCACTGCTTCCCGCGCCCATCAATGGCATTTTTGCCGCCCGCCCCCCGCAACTCCGCCTTTCCCGCCGAGGAAACCGACATTGACGAAATCCTGCCATCCTGCCAAAGTTCCCGCATGACGGAATCCGAAAACACCCCTCTCACCACCCGACGCTCCGCCCTCAAGACCGTGGCCGGTGCCTCGGCCCTCGCCGGGATCGCCCTGCCCCATGTCCACGCCCAGGAAAACTCCGAGCTGAAGCTCGCCCTCGTCGGCTGCGGCGGCCGCGGCACCGGTGCGGTGAAGAACGCTCTCAGCGTCTCCGGCTCGCTCGGCCCCCTCAAACTGCACGCCATGGCCGATGTCTTCGAAGCGAATCTCAAGCGCAGCCACGAGACCCTCTCCAAGGATCCGCAGATCGGCGACAAGATCGACGTCTCCCCCGAGCGTCAGTTCATCGGCTTCGACGGCTTCAAGAACGCGATGGATTCGATGAAGGCGGGCGACATCGTCATCCTCACCACCCCGGTCGCCTTCCGTTGGCCGATGTTCGAATACGCCGTCGAGAAAGGGCTCCATGTCTTCATGGAAAAACCCGTCACCACCGACGGGTTCACCGCTCGGAAGCTGCTCGAGATCAACAAAAAGGCCGTCGAGAAAAACCTGAAGGTCGGCGTCGGCCTCATGTGCCGCCATTGCAAGGCCCGCAACGAGCTGAAGAAGCGCATCGACGACGGGGCCATCGGCGACATCACCTTCCTCCGCAGCTACCGCCTCCAGGGCGCGATCGGATCCTGCTTCACGCCGAAGAACGACACCGACATGAGCGAGCTCATGTATCAGATCAAGAACTTCCACAGCTTCCTCTGGCTCAGCGGTGGATCCTTCAGCGACTTCTTCATCCATGGCATCGACGAGATGTGCATGATCAAGAACGATTTCCCGATCGAGGCGAAGGCCTTCGGCGGCCGCCACTACAAGCTCATCGAGCGCAACGGAAAGCAGCTCGAGGCCGTCGATCAGAATTTCGACAGCTACGGCGTCGAGTACACCTTCAAGGACGGCGCCAAGGCCATCTTCGAGGGCCGCAACATGGCCGGCTGCCACCAGGAGTTCGCCGCCTACGCCCACGGCACGAAGGGATCGGCCGTGATCTCCTCGGCCGGCCACGTCCCCGCCCGTCCCCGTCTCTACAAGGATCAGAACATCGACATGAACTGGCGCGGCACGCCGGGGAACCTCCTCTGGTCTTTCCCCACCGGCGACCGCGGGGCCAGCCTCGAGGGCAACCCCTACGACATCGAATGGGAGGTGCTGATCGACGCCATCCGCGAGAACAAGCCTCACAACGAGGTCGAGCGCGGGGTCGCCGCCAGCAACGTCACCTCGATGGGCCGCATGGCCGCCCACACCGGACAGGTCATCACCTACGATCAGATGCTCAACAGCGAATTCGTGATGGCTCCGAACGTGGCCGAGCTGACCCTCGAGTCCCAGTCGCCCCTCCTGCCCGACGCCGACGGCAAATACGCCATCCCCGAGCCCGGCATCAAGAAAGACCGGGAGTATTGATCCCCGCCGCCGTCGTTTGAACGTAACCCTGTCGCCGTTCCTCAGATCCACCGGGGAACGGCGATTTTCATTTCCAGCGAAACGCCGATCCGCCTTTTTTCCCTTCCGATCACCGCCCCTCCGAACTTCTCCCTCCCCGACCGATGAGCCCTGTCCGCCTTTTCCTCGTCACCGCCCTCTGCCTCGCCACCCTGCCCCTCGCCGCCCAGGATGCGGCGACCGGTGGAGATCTGAAAGACGTGCAGGCCAAGCGGCTCCGGCTCGCCGACGAGTTGCAGGAGCAAGGCGATGAAGCCGGCGCCCTCGAAGTGCTCGAGGACCTCCTCGCGAAAGACGGCGACAACGTGGAGCTCATCCGCCGCGTCATCGGCCTGCAATTGCGGAACGAGCGCGTCGAGGCGGCCATCCCGCTGTTGAAGAAGCTCCTCGTCCTCGAAAAGGGCGCCGAACCCGAGTACGCCGCCGTGGCGCGGCTCATGATCGAGAGCGATCAGCACGAGGCGGCCAATGTTTTCCTCGAGGAGGCCGCGGACAAGTTTCCCGAATCCCCGGAGTTTCCCTATCTCCTCACCTTTTCCCTCGCCAGATCCGAACGCTGGCCCGATGCCATTGCCCAGTTCGAGAAGACCGCCAAACTCGCCAAGGAAGACGAAGATCTCCTCAACGAGACCTTTTACTTCCGTTTTGCCGCCGCCCGCGAGCGTGCCGGCCAGTTCGAGGAATCCGTGGCTCTATTCCGCAAGACCATCGGGTTGATCGAGCGGAACGATCCCGACGGGGAGAACCCCTCCTTCAACGCCACCGTCCTCAATTATGTCGCCTACATGTGGATCGAGCGCGGCGAGAATCTGGAGGAAGCCGGAAAATACGCCCGCGAGGCCGCCGCCCTCGATCCCGCCAGCGGAGCCATCGCGGATACGGTGGGCTGGTGGCATTTCCAGAAGGGCGACTATCCCCGCGCCCTCGTGGATCTGAAGAAAGCCGAACGCCTCATCGAGGAGCCCGATCCCGTCATCTTCGACCACCTCGGCCAGACCCTCGCCAAACTCGGCGAGCAGGAGTTTGCCGCCGAATATTTCGAGCGCGCCCTCGAACTGGATCCGGAGAACGGGGAGATCCGGAAACGGCTCGAATCCGTGAAACCGTGAGGCAGCGCCTCGCGCCGTCACTTGCCCACGCAATAGAGCGTCGATGCCCCGCGGAGGAGCAATCGATCACCGAGGGGCACCGGCACCGCCCGGAAAGTCTCTCCCTTCGCCGAGTCGCCGAGGTGGTTGCGGCCGACGATCTCGAGCGATTTGCCCGGCTTGACGACGATGACGTCGCCGCCGTGGACGGTCTGGAAGTAGGCATGACCGTTGGCCACGAGCGGCGCGGCGGCGATCTCGATGCCCTCGCCGAGGCGCTCGGTGAAATGCACGGCACCGCTCTCCGCATCGTAGGCCGTGGCGATCCCGCTCATGCTGGAAATGAAGAGCGTGTCATCGACGACGACGGGGGTGGGCAGATCACGGCCACCCTTTCGCGGGGCGAGCCAGAGCCGGTGGGTGGCGGTGACCTTGCCGCTGCCCCCGGGCTTCACCGCATAGGCGTCGCCGGGTTTTCCGCAGACGACATAGAGCCTGCCATGTGCGTAGACCGGCACGGGCTCGCCTCGTCCGGTCGGTGCCTCGCAGAACCAAAGCTCTTTCCCCGTGGCGGGGTCGTAGGCCTGGACGCCGAATTCACCGTTCACCACCAGCTCGCGCCGTCCCTCGTGTTCGATCAGCGTCGGAGTGCTCCAGCCTCCCTTGGGCTTCGTCTCGCGCGGCGTCTCCCACGCGATCTTGCCGGTCGCGGCATCGACGGCGACAAGACGCGAGGGGCCTTCGCTGTCGCAATTCTGGATCACGAGGCCATCGACGATCACCGGAGAGGCGGCGAATCCCCAAGTGCCACCGCCCATGCCGAGATCGAGAGACCACCGCTTTTTCCCATCGAGATCCCAGGCATGCAGGCCGGCCGGACCAAAATACGCCGCCACGATCCGTCCATCCGTGGCACAGCTCGGGGTGGCATAGCTGTTCATGTTGTGGATCGCCTCGGGCGTGGCGCAGGCCACGGTATCCTCCCAGAGAATCGCACCATCCTTCGCGGAGAGACACATCACGTACCGCTCCTTGCCGTCCGGAGACCCGCCGGTGAGAAAGAGTTTTTCCTCCCATTGGGCGGGCGAGGATTGGCCCGATCCTTTCAGGGACGCCTTCCAAAGGATCTTGGAATCATCCCACTGCACGGGCAGGCCGGGCGCCGAGACGGTGCCGTCGAGTCTCGGACCACGGAATTGATTCCAGTTTTCCGCGTGGATCGCGGAGGTGAGTCCGAGGAGGGTGATGGCGGGGAGGAAGTGTCGGATCATGAGGCGGGCTTTTGGAAGACGAGGAAATGCTGGATCGGCAGAAAATCGCGCACCTCCACGAAACGGAGCCCGACGGCCTCCATCTCGCGGGTGATCTGTTTGACGGTCATTTTGTGGAGGGGTTTGATCGGCACCTCCGGATCCTCCCCCCGGTACTCCAGGAAAACGACGCGCCCTCCGGGGGCGAGGCCCTTCACGATCGACTCCATCATTTCGCGGGGATGGGAGAACTCGTGATAGGCATCGACCATCAGCACCACATCGACCTTCCCCTCGGGCAGGCGCGTGTCCTCGACCGTGCCCAGGAGAGTCTCCACATTGGCGACGCGCTTGAGCTTCTTGCGACCTTCCACGAAATCGAGCATCTCCTGCTGGATGTCGACGGCGATCACCTTGCCCCGAGGCACGAGCGGGGCGAGGAGGAAGCTGAAATAGCCCGACCCCGCGCCGATGTCGGCGACGACATCATCGGGCTCGAGCTCCAGATTCTCCGCGACGAGGGTCGGCCGCTCTTCCGCCTCGCGGTCGCGGCGCTCCAGCCAGGAGATCGCGTGCGAACTGACCGTCTGCGAGATCTCGCGGCCCATGTAGACCTTGCCGGTGCCATCGCGCGAAGGTTCCTTCGTGGTGTAGACGGGATCCTCACCCCGCGCACCGTCGAAGAGGGCAAGCACCGCGGCCGCCAGGGCGACGAGACGAAATACGGAAAAACCTCGCAACATGCGCGAATGATGAACCTTTTGGCACATCCTGCAATCTCCGAGTGCCGCCGATTTGCGTCCGTTTGTCAGGGTGGCCGCGCTCCCCTGAAGGTTTGGCAAGGATGAAATTTGGGCATTGCCGGAGGCCGTCCGCCAGTATAACCTCGCGCCCACTATGGCTGAGGACGATCAGAAGAATGAGCACGCGATCTTCGGGAGCGCGGGGATGGCGGCGGCAGGAATGATCCGCGGCGGCAAGTCCGCGGCCGCACGCAAGACGAGGGGCGCGAAAGAGTCCGCGCCCGATCCCTCCGCCGCTGCCGGCGAACCCGCCGGAGAGCCTGTCGAAACGGAAGCCGACGTCTCCGGGGAAGCCCCTGCCGGGGAATGCACCGGCACGGAAGCGGCCGGGGAGGACGCCCCTTTCATCGAATTCGGCACCGAGGCGATCCAGGCCCACGAAGAAACGCTTCAAAATCCGGTGGAAAAATCCGTCGAGCCGGAGGATCCGACCCCCGACCCGGTCGCCGCGAAATATCTCCGTGCCGCCGCGATCGGCCACACCGGAGCGGGGAATTTCGGCCACGGGCTCGACATCCTTTTCCAACGTCTCGACGGGGTGCGCCTTGTCGCCATCGCCGACGCCGACCCGGAGGGCCTCGATGCCGCCCAGATCCGCACCGGCGCCGAGACGGCCTACGGCGACTACCGCGAAATGTTCGCGAAGGAAAACATCGACCTCGTCGCGGTGGGTCCCCGCGAGACGGGCGAACGCTATGAAATGGTGAAGGCCGCCCTCGAAGCCGGCGCCCACGTCTGCGTCGAACGCCCCATCGCCCGCACCCTGCGCGAAGCGGACGAACTGGTCGCCCTCGCCGGGGAGAAAGGCCTGAAGCTCGCGGTGCTGCATCCCATGCGTCTCGATCCCCACGTGATGCGCTTCCACGCCGAGCGCGCCGACCTCATCGGAGATCTGATCGAGATGAAGGTCCTCGGCATGATGGACCACCGCGCCGGAGGCGAGGACCTCCTCGTGCTCGGCACCCATCTCTTCGACCTCGTGAGGCTCTTCGGAGGCGAACCGAACTTCTGCTCGGCCACAATCACGAAAGAGGGCGAGCCCGTCATCGCGGAAGACGCCCATCATTCGGAAAAGGAGAACATCGGCCCCGTCCTCGGCGATGCGATCCATGCCGAATTCCTCCTCGATTCCGGAGTCCATGTCTCCTACGTCTCGGACCGGCGGCTCCATCTCCTGCACGGCCCCTGGGGGATCGAGTTCATCGGCACCCGGGGCAAGGTGCGCCTTTTCGCGGGGCAGCCCCCCACCCTCTCCCTCCTCGTCGAGGATGATCCGGCTTCTCCCGACCGCTCCTCCCGCTGGGTGCGCTGGCCCGCCCCCGCCGGAGACGGGACCTACCACGAGCCGGTCGATCATCTCTCCGGCAACGATGCGGCGAATCGTCTCGTCGTGCACGATTGGCTCGCCGCCATCGCCGGGGATCGCGATCCGGTCTGTTCGGGCGCGAATGCCCTGAAGTGCCTCGAGATGGTCCATGGCGTCTGGCAGGCCGGGGCGACCATGAAGCGGGCCTATTTCCCCCTCGCGAACCGTCTCCATCCGCTCGAGGAATCATGACCCTTCGGGAGTCGTCGCCCCCCGAAATCCAGCCTGCGATGCCTCCCCGGAAACCGGCCCTGATTTTCATCTTCATCACCCTTTTCCTCGATGTGCTGGGGATCGGTCTGGTGGTGCCGATCCTGCCGAAGCTGGTCGAATCCCTCGATGGCGGCGGGGTGGACCACGCCTCCTACATCTACGGATGGCTCGTCGGGCTCTATGCCCTGATGCAGTTTCTCTTCGCCCCCATCCTCGGGAATCTCTCCGACCGCTTCGGACGCCGGCCGGTGATCCTTTTTTCCCTCTTCGGATCGGGACTCGACTACTTCCTCCTCGCCTGGGCTCCGACCCTGCCCTGGTTTTTCCTCGGGCGTCTCCTCTCCGGGATCACCGGCGCGAATTTCTCCGCGGCCGCCGCCTACATCGCCGACGTCAGCCCGCCGGATCGCCGCGCCGCGAACTTCGGCATCATCGGGGCCGCCTTCGGACTCGGATTCATCTTTGGTCCCGCTCTCGGAGGCTGGCTGGGAGACTACGGGCTGCGCGTGCCCTTCATCGCCGCCGGCATCCTGACCCTCGTCAACTGGCTCTACGGACTCTTCATCCTGCCGGAATCCCTCAAGCCGGAAAACCGGCGCGCCTTCCGGTTCCATCGCTCGAATCCGATCGGAGCCCTCCTCGAACTCCGCCGCCATCGCCTCGTCCTCGGTCTCTCGGTGAGTTATTTCATCAGCAGCCTCGCCCACCAGGTCTACCCGAGCATCTGGGTGCTCTACACCGGCTACCGCTACGGATGGGACACGAAACAGACGGGGCTTTCCCTCGCCCTGGTCGGATTGATGGCGGCGATCGTGCAGGGCGGATTGGCGAGAAAGCTGATTCCCAGGCTGGGGGAACGGCGCGCCGCCATCGTCGGATTCGCGATCATGGCGATCGCCCTCACCGGCTACGGGCTTGCCCCGGAAGGCTGGATCGTTTATCCCCTCATCGTTTTCGGATCGCTCTCCGGACTCGCCGTGCCCGCGATCCAGGGCATGATCTCGCGCACCGTCGGCGACAACGAACAGGGCGGCATCCAGGGCTCCCTGACCAGCCTCCAGAGCGTGGCCGGCGCTCTCGGGCCGCTCCTCGCCACGGCGGTCTTCGGCTACTTCATCAGCGAAAAGGCACCCGCAATCGTTCCCGGCGCCCCCTTCTTTTTCAGCTCGGCCCTGGCGGTGATGGCGGGCTTCCTCGCGGCGCGGAGTTTCCGGCGGAATCCGGGGGAGAGCACCATCGGCGGTTAATCGGATTTCTGATCACTCAGTCAAGGCCTGGCTCATCCAGCGCGGCGAGGCCTTCACCGAACGCGCCCGGACCTACGGACTGCCCGTCCCCAAGGGCATGCTCGTCCTCGGCGTTCCCGGCACCGGCAAGTCGCTCACCGCCAAAACCACCGCCAGCGTTTTCGGCGTGCCCTTGCTAAAGCTCGATGCCGGCCGC
>JALRFZ010000115.1 GCA_023253615.1 Verrucomicrobiales bacterium
GATGCGCTTGATGTCGTTCTGTTGCAGCGCCATGAGCGCGGCGAGCAGGGCGGTGATGGCCCCCACCCAGGCGATGGTGTGGGCCGCGAACTCCGCCGCATCGACGAGGAAGGAAACGCGGGCGAGCATGAAGACCCCGGCGGCGACCATGGTCGCGGCGTGAATCAGCGCGGAGACGGGCGTGGGGCCCTCCATCGCGTCGGGCAGCCAGACGTGCAGCGGCACCTGGGCCGACTTGCCGATCGCGCCGCAGAAGACGCAGAGGACCGCGATGTTCAGCAATTGCGCGTTGCCGACTCCGCCGACGGCTTTGGCGATTTCATCGAAGTAAATCGATCCAGTGAGGATCCACACAAGGAGAATCCCCGCCATGAAACCAAAGTCGCCGATGCGGTTGACGAGGAAGGCCTTCTTCGCCGCATCCGCGGCCGAGGCCTTGTCATACCAGTGTCCGATGAGGATGTAGGAGCTGACTCCGACGAGTTCCCAGAAGATGAACATCATCGCGAAGTTGTTCGCGAGGACGATGCCGGTCATCGAGAAGAGGAAGAGCGAGAGCCCCGCGAAGTATCGCGACTTGCCCTTGTCGTCCTTCATGTAGCCGAGCGAGAAGAGGTGCACGAGGAAGCCGATCGAGCTGACAATCAGCATCATGCCGCGGCTGAGTCCGTCGATCGTGAAACCGATCGCGATCTCGAGACTCTGACCCAGATCGATCCACGGATACGCTTTCGTTTCCACCGCCGCCTCCCCTCCCCTTGCGAGGAGAATGCAGAAAATCAGGCAGAGCAGGGCTGAGCCGGTCGAGAGGAGCGAGGACAGTCCCGACCAGCGCTTCAGGCCGAGCAGGATCGCCGCGGCCACGAGGAGCGGGAGAAGGAGGACGGACCAGGCCAGGTTGTTGGGATCCATTGGGGAAAAAACGTTCGCGGTATCAGTATTTCATCGTGTTGACCTTCGTCACATCGGTCGTCTCCTTCGATCGGAAGAGCGCGACGATGATGGCGAGACCGACGGCGACCTCGGCCGCCGCCACGGTGATGATGAAGAAAAGGAGGACGTGCGCGTCGTAGGCCGGCTGGCCCTCGACGAGGTTGAAACGGGAAAAAGCGACCAAAGTGAGGTTCGCCGCCGCGAGCATCAGCTCGAGACACATGAAGATGATGAGGAGATTGCGCCTCACGAGCACGCCGGCGAGACCGATCGCGAAGAGCGCGCCGCTCACGAAGAGGAAATGATTGAGGGTGAGTTCCATGTTCTGTGAGGGGTTCCTCGTTTACCTGAGTTCCTTCTTGCTGAGCACGACCACGCCGACGGTGGCGGCGAGGAGGAGGACTCCGACGATCTGGACGGGGAACCAGTAGGAGCCGAAGAGAAGCTCGCCGATGCGGTGGACGTCGCTCCGCCCCGGCTCCGCTGCCTCGAGCGCGGGAAGGGTGCGCCCGGAGGTGCCACCCCGGGCGAGCACCTGAAGCACGAGAACGAGGAAACCGCCCACCACCGCTCCGGCACCGGCGAAGCTGATGTAGGGAAAGTGCCGCTTCTCCTCCTCCTTCACGTCGAGGAGCATGATGATGAAAAGGAAAAGCACCATGATCGCTCCCGCATAGACGAGGATCTGGAGGATGCCGACGAGGTAGGCATCGAGCTGGATGAAGAGCGAGGCCAGACCGAGGAAGGAGACGATCATCGAGAACGCCGCCGAGACCGGGTTGCGGCACACAACCACCCCGATCCCACCGAAGAGGGCGAGCGCGGCAAAGAGATAGAAGAGGAAGGTCATGGCTGAGCGGCTTTCAGCC
>JALRFZ010000161.1 GCA_023253615.1 Verrucomicrobiales bacterium
AGACCATCCGTCGATCGACGACCCTGGATATGACGTGATAATAAGAATTGCCGACCCCAATCAATCTAGGTGATCTCATATCAAAATCCTGATAATCCAGCAAATGGAAGCCTCGGATCTTTGGAAACGCAAGCTAAAAATTTCTATAGACCTGGTCCACATGATCGATCGATCTTGGTCCATCTGATCGATCGCTGTAGACCTGGTCCACAACGCTGATGTTGTATCAGTGTGCGGGGGAAGGGGAATCAGGGGTGGCGATACCTGCCGTCTTTCAGAGGGGGGCGGGCTTGTTTTGCGATGATCTGGGGGAAACGCCCTTCCGGCGTTCCGGATTCATGGTCGGAATCCAAGTGGCTGCGCGACTTGCCGGGGGAGTGACAAAATCGGTTGTGATCGTTCCGGGGGACGCTATTCTTGCCAGTTTGAGGGCCCTTCGGGGCCATGGCGCTCTGGCGCGGCGAACACACAGATCCCCAACACTTTCCCAATCGCTTTATGGGCATTTTCAAAAAACGCTCGATCAGCTCTCTCGGAAAAAAGAAGTCCGACATGCCGGAGGGCCTCTGGAACAAGTGCCCTTCCTGCGGTGCGATCATCGATGAAATCACGCTGAAGCAGCGGCATCGCGTCTGCACGAAGTGCGACCACCATTTCACCCTCACCTCGCAGGAGCGGGTCGCCATGCTCCTTGATCCCGATTCTTTCGACGAACTCGATCCGACGCTTGAATCGACGGATGCGCTGGGATTCAAGGGCTATACGGACAAGGTGAAAGTGTATCAGAAGAAGACGGGCTTGAAGGACGCGGTCCTCACGGGCCGGGGCACGATCCTCACCCACCCGGTCACGATCGGGGTGATGGATTTCCGTTTCCTCGGAGCGAGCATGGGTTCGGCGGTGGGGGAAAAACTCACCCGCGCCATCGAAGTGGCCACGGACGAGCGCCGCGCCGCGATCATCGTCTGCGCATCGGGTGGCGCGCGCATGCATGAGGGCATCCTCAGTCTCATGCAGATGGCGAAAACGAGTGGTGCGCTCGCCCGTCATCATGCCGCCGGACTTCCTTATCTGGCGATTCTCACCCACCCGACGACGGGAGGCGTTACCGCCAGTTTCGCGACCCTCGGAGACGTCATCATGGCCGAACCGAACTGCATGATCGGTTTCGCTGGTCCCCGCGTGATCAAGGAAACGACCCACCAGAATCTGCCACCCGGATTCCAGACGGCCGAATTCCTCCTCGACCATGGACTCGTCGACATGATTGTTCCCCGCACGATCATGCGCGAGCGCATCGGCGATCTCCTCGGCTACATGCTGCCCTCGCGGCGTTGAAGTTTGCCTGTCGTAAGGCAATCGCCCCGCCACCGGAATCAAGGCAGTTTCCAAGCCGCCCGATACCGGGTGTATTCGGCTTCAGGCAAGAGCACGTATACCGGGCGCCGCTCCGGCACGATGGTGGCGATGAGGCGCTTCAGATTGTCTTCGGACATGGTCGTGCAGCCGAAGGTGGTGGCGTTGCCCCCGTTCCGCCAGATGTGGAAAAAGATCGACGAACCGGCCCCGGGCTGGATGTTGGGGTAAGCGTTGTGGGCGATGAAAAGCTTGAGGGAATGGGCGTGATCGCCCTGTTTCATCTGGGCCTTTTTCTCCTGGGTGGTGCGGGGCTCGTGATCGATGCGCAGGTATTGGTTGTAGAGGGGGGAATTCACATCCTCAAACCAGAGATCGCGCGTGGTCACCTGCACATAGTTCAGCGAGGGAGATTTCTGGATGGAGGGGGCATAACCCCAGGCTCCGCCGAGGTCGAAGACTCCGGCGGGAGCGCGTCGATCGCCTTCGGCCTTCATCTTGGCGCCCGCGGGGACGGGATGCAGGCCGCGCCCCCAGACGAGGCCGTTCTTGCCGAGGCGTCCGGTCCAGTTGAAGCCGGTGGCCTGCCAGGGGCCGCCGGGTTGGCGCTCGAAGAAACTGAGCTTCACATGGGTGGAATTCCAATCCGCTGCCGTGCCGACAATGAGCTGGGTCGATTGCGCGGGAAGTTCGAAGGCCCGGATGGCTCCAGCGAACGCGAGCACAAAAAGGATCAGGAGGAGGCGATGCATGGAGGAATAATAATTAAGAAAAGTTAGATTTTCCAGAGATGATTGAGCTTGTGCTCCGGTTTTCGACGTCTTCGACGGGAGGACGTTCGGAAATCGTTCCGTTCCGCACTTCCGGTGACGTGGCCGTTCGGCGACGCGCGGGGGCGATCTGCTCTTGTCCTGGAGAGGTCGGCTCTGGTATGCCTGTGTGGTGAAATCCTTCCGAATCAAGCCTCGTTACGATCTTGCCGAGCCCGCCATCTGGTGTGCAGGGATCGGTTTGCTCAGTCTTTTCCTCATCGTGGTGGCCCCGTCGATGTGGCATATCTCGTTGCCGCTGGGCCTGATCTACCTCGTCATCGCCGCCGGGGTGTGGCAGGAGCGCCGCGGAGCCGTGATCGCGGGTGCCGTGGTTTTTTCGCTGGGGGTTGTTTCCCGACTCATCGGGATGGCGACCGCTTTTTCCTGGGCAAAGGTGGGTTCAGCCCTGGTTTTCGCGTGGCTGGCCTGGCGCTTCATCGCCGCGCTGCGGCAATGGGACAGGGCGGGGCGTCAGGATCTTGGCCGGAGCGAAGGAGAAGGCGAGGTGGAGGACAAACCGATGATTTCCATCGTGCTTTTCCTCCGGAAGGAGAGAGCGCTCGACGAGCCCATTCTCGCCAGGATCGTGGAGGAGGCGTGGGGCGGCGACTATACGAGCGGAGACGAGGCGGCTCAGGACGGCTTCGTTGTGGGCAGTTCGCCCTTCTTTCTGGTGAAGTCGAAACCCGGCATGTTCGCGGTGCACAACTTTCCCTCGCCCTATTTCGACGATGTCGATGCCGTGGCCGATGAGATCGGCGAACTGCGTCTGCGCCACGCGATCCTCGAACACTCCGCCTGGATCGCGGTCGATCTGCTCTCGCCGGACGATGATTCGCTGCCGCGCGAATCCTTTTACCCCGCGATCATCCGATTGATCTACGAGCTGGCGGATGAGGACGTACTTCTCGTCTATCGGCCCGAGACCGGACAAGCGAACCTCTGGTCGGACGACGTCCTCGAAGCCCTCCTCATGCCCTCCGGCGAGGATCGTTTCAATCGCGTCCAGACGAATGTACCGGTGATCCAGGTCGAGGCGGACGATGCGGCGATGGCCGCGGCCGTCGCGGAAGCCCGGCGGCGCTGGCCGGAGTTTCTCGAAGCGATGAAGGGGCGTGGCGCGGGCGACAGCTTTAGTATCAAGGCGCCCGTCACGGTGGGGGATAACACCGAGTACATCTGGATCGAGGTGGACGGGTTCGCTTCGGACGTGGTATTTGGAAAACTCGGCAACGAGCCTGTCGCCCTTGACGGGCTGAGGCTCGGCAGCGCCGTCGAGATCCCTCTGGAGGACCTCAACGACTGGTGCTATTCGAAAGAAGGCGGGGAGCCGGTGGGGCTTTTCACCCTCGCCGCCATCAACGAAGCGGAACGCCGCTTCCAGGATCGGGCGGGTGCCGCGGAGTCTTGAAGATGATGGCAGGGAGCCGCTCTCAGAGGCTCTTCACCACGCTGACGAGATTCGCCACGGTCATGCCGAGTTCGCTCATCACGGTGTCGCCGGGTGCACTGATGCCGAAACGATCGATCCCGACGACGGCTCCGGCGGTGCCGACATATTTCCACCAGAGACCACTGACTCCGGCCTCCATCGCGACGCGCTTGGTGCACGAGGCGGGCAAGACCTCCTCGCGGTAGGCGGCGGGCTGGCGGTCGAAGCGATCAAGACAAGGCATCGATACGACGCGCACACCCTCTCCGAGCTCCGCCGCCGCTTTCATGGCGTGCTGCAGCTCGCTGCCGGTGGCGAGGAGAATGGTGGTGAGGGCTCCCGTTTCCTTCTTCGCGATGTAGCCGCCCTTGAGGACCCCTTCGCGGCGCGTCTTCGCGGAGATGGAGGAAAGGGTATCGATGTTCTGGCGCGTCAGGAAAAGCACGGTGGGTCCGTCCTTTTTCTCGATCATCGCGGCGAAAGCACCGGCCGACTCCTCGGGATCACCGGGGCGGATGACGTCGACATTCGGAATGACGCGGAGTCCGCTGACCGTTTCGACGGGCTGGTGGGTGGGGCCATCCTCGCCGACGCCGACGGAGTCGTGGGTGAAGATGTAGCCGACCGGGAGATGGGCGAGTCCGGCGAGACGGATCGAGGGACGGAGGTAATCGGCAAAGACCGCGAAGGTCGCTCCCGTCGCACGGAAGATCCCATCGTAGGCGATGCCGTTGAGGATCGCGCCCATGGCGTGCTCGCGGATGCCATACCAGACATTGCGTCCGGCGTAGTCGGCGCGACCGAAGTCGCCTCCGCTC
>JALRFZ010000284.1 GCA_023253615.1 Verrucomicrobiales bacterium
ATCTGCCTCTCATGCCTTTCTCTTTTCCTTTTGAACCTCAAGCCCCGCCTTTGATTCCGCTTTTGGGACAGGCTCTACACTAGGACCGGATCGGCAATCGGATCTTCAAGACCATCGAGGAGCTGAGGGAGGCCATGGAAACGGTGCTGACAGAATGGAGGACGGAACCCCAACGGGTCCTCTCGCTGGTCGGAGGCCCCTGGCTGCAGGATCAAGCAAACGCTTCGTCCGGAATCCAATCGTCCGAAATTGATTTTGCTTTGGCATCACACAACAAATCCGGCCGGTTCCGCCTCGTCCGCTCCAGCGCCTGGCTCTCGCGCCACTTCGCGATGGCCCCGTGATTACCTGACAAAAGCACCTCGGGCACGGCCATGCCGGCGTATTCGGCGGGACGGGTGTAATGCGGGGCCTCGAGGCGTCTGCCGTCGCCGGAGAAGGATTCGACCTCTGCGGATTGATCGTCGCCGAGCACCCCGGGCAAGAGGCGCACCACCGCATCGACGACGACGGCCGCGGCGATGGTGCCATTGGTGAGGACGTAGTCGCCGATGGAGAGCTCCTCATCGACGAGGGCCTCGACGACACGGTGGTCGACGCCCTCGTAGTGGCCGCAGAGGAAAATGAGGTGGGACTCCTTCGCCAGCTCGACGGCACGGGCCTGGCGGAAGGGTTTGCCCTGCGGGGTCATGAGAATGACCTTCGCGCCCTCGGTGCGGAGATCGGCGACGGCGGCGAAGAAGGGCTCGGGTTTCATCACCATGCCGGGGCCTCCACCGTAGGGCATGTCATCGACGTGGCGATGTCGGTCGGTGGTGTAGTCGCGCAGATCGACACAGCGGATCGCCACCTGCCCGGCCTCGACGGCACGGCCGATGATGCTCACCCCGAGCGGTCCGGCGGCGATTTCGGGGAAGATGGTGACGATGTCGACTTTCATGGAACTGGACAGGCATTTTAGTGCCCTCTCGCGGGATTGCGAAGCGGATTTCCAATGTGGTTTCGACTTCAGTCGAATCCGGGCGATCAGGGGCCTCCGTCCTGCGACTAAAGTCGCAGCCACATTCTCATTCATTCCCGGAACCTCGTGAGCGGGCGGAGGATCGTGTTGCGTCCTTCGGTGACTTCCTCGGCAAGGATGACGCGGGTTTCGGTGAAATCACCGACTTTGCCGATGCTCTCGATGCGCTTCACGGTGCCGGCAAGGGTGACGAATTCGGAGAATTCGCTCCATTCGCCGTCGGAGATGCCGAGCAGGGATTGCACCTCGCCGCTGTCGTCGAAGGTGTAATCATCCACCGTGCCCTCGATTCCGTCGTCGCCGTTGCGCACCGCGACGAAGTTCGCCGCGGCATCGGCGGTCGCTCCGGTGAGGGCCTGGATCAGGGGCTGGGAGGCGGCGTTGAAATCGATGAGGGCGTCGGAGCGCACCGTGAAATGATCGCGCCAGAAGGGCTGCACTTTTTCGACCTGATCCATGCCCGAAACAAAGGCGAGTTCCTCGAGAGAGGCGATATCGGCATTCGGGGGGAACTGCGGGTAATCGACGCCGGCGTAAAAGGTGTTTTCGGCTCCGTTGGGGAGCGGATCGGAGTTGCTGTCGATCCAGTCGGCGATGGAATCGGCGACCCGGCTCGCGGTCGCGGCGTCGAGGCCCCAGAGCACGAACATTTCGACCGCGGCAAGCCGAAGGCGCTCCTCGCCCATGCTGTTGACGGGGAAACGTCCGCCCTCGCTGGTGATGCGCACCTCCCAGCCGCGGCCGGGGGCGAGTTCGTGACGCAGGGCCACATCACCGGGTTCGATGTCGGGATGCAGGGCGATGGAGAGACCGCTCTCGGCGAGGATGCCCGCCTGGTAACGCGCCCGGGAAAGGGTGTTTTCCTCCCACGAGGCCTGGGAGGATTCATAAAGCCCCGCGGCAATGAGCGACAAGGCCATCACCGCGATCAACGCGAGGAGCAAGGCCATGCCGCGGCTGCGCCGGCGTCTGGAAACGACGATTTTCATCGCGCACCTCCTCCGCCTCCTCCGGCATTGCCACCACCAGGACCACCACCGCCGCCAGGTCGTCCGCCTCCACCCGGGGGACCTCCTCCAGGACCTCCTCCAGGACCTCCTCCAGGTGGGCCGCCTCCCGGGCGACCTTCGCCGCCACCCGGCCTGCCTTCGCCACGACCCTCACCTCGTCCGCCACCGGAGTTGTTCTGATTGGTGTTATTGTTAGACGAACTGCTGCTGGAACCGGACGAAGTGTTCGTGTTTTCCTGCGGGGGATTGGAGACTTGCTCGGGCACTTCAAAGACGATCCGCAGCGGTGCGGGACGGTAGGAATCATCGAAAGAAAAAGCGAGCAGCGGAGGCAGCTTGGAGTCGTCGGTCCATTCCTCGATCCAGGTCTGCTGGTCTTCGTCCCAGAAGGTCCAGCTCGCGGCGGTGACGCCGGAGAGGAGCGGCAGCCAGTAGCGTCCCTCATCATCAGCCTGGAGGAAATCCGCCTCGCTCACACGCAGCGCCATGCCCGATCCGTCGGTATCCTCGGGCGCGAAATCGGGACGGCTGATCGCGAGATCAAAGGTGGGCTCGCCCTCGGGTGTGGTCGCGGTGCCGGGGCGCAGGGAGATCACGGCTTCTTCGACGCTGCCCACGATCTCGCCGAAGGTGAAGGCGGTGGCGCTGTTGCCGATCTTCAACTCGGGATAACCGGAGGCGGCTTCCTCGGCGGGCACCATCTCGAGGGTGCCGTCCTGCGGGAGATGCTCGATCGAATCCCGGAGGAGGGCGAGGAAACGCGAGACTTCCTCGTCGCGGCGATCGAGTTCGCGGATCTCGGTGGCGGTGTCGCCGGCCTGCCAGAGGATCGAAAAGATCGCCCCGGAAATGAGTCCGAGGATGGTGAGGGCCAC
>JALRFZ010000333.1 GCA_023253615.1 Verrucomicrobiales bacterium
CACCCCGACTTCCCATGAAGATCCCGTTCTTTTCCACCCTCCTCCTCCTTTTCACCTGTGGCCGGCTCGCCGCGGCCGAACCACCGCTGGCCTCGACGCAGTTCACCGAACTGGCTTCGATGCCCGACCGTACGGCTGAATTCCGTGAACGTCTCGGGAAAGACAACGGCACCCTCCTCCTCGAGCCCGGCGCCCACCGCATCACCGGCACGCTCGAGGTGGTTTTGTCAGGCACACACGGCGCCGTGATCCGTCCGGCCTCCGGCAGCGCCACCCTCATCATGGACGGGGCCGGCCCGGCCATCCGCATCACCGGATCGCACGAAGGCACCGCCTCGCCCGCTTCCTTCAAACCCGCGACCTTCCACGAGCGCATGCCCGTCGTGGAGGGCATCGAGATCGTCGGCAACCATCCCGAGGCCGACGGCATCGAACTCGTCCGCACCTTCGAGGCCATCCTTTCCAAGGTGGCGGTGCGCTGGTGCCGGGACGGCATCCGCCTCTCCGAACGCAACCGCAACGTGACCATCTCGGACGTGAACCTTTACGAAAACCGCGGCATCGGCCTGCATCTCGACGACGTGAACCTGCACCAGATCGACGTCGCGAACTCGCACATCAGCTACAACCGCGGCGGCGGCATCGTCGTGCGCGACGGGAACGTGCGCAATCTCCAGATCACCGGATGCGACATCGAATCGAACATGCCCGGCGACGACACCCCCACCGGGACGGCCAACATCCTCCTCGACGTCTCGGGCTCGCCCGACGACAAAACGCGCTCCATCGCCGAAGTCGCCATCACCGGCTGCACCATCCAGCACAGCTCGAACTATTCGGGCAGGGAATTCAAGGAACTCGCGCCCGGCGGAGCGAACATCCGCTTTCTCGGCAAGGAGATCGCGCCGATCGACTCGGTCACGATCACCGGCAACGTCCTCAGCGATGTCTCCCTCAATGTCGATCTGCGCGATTGCACCGACATCACCTTCACCGGCAACGTGCTCTTCGCTCCCAATCCTGACAATCTCCACGTCATCCGGAGCAAGCGGGTCGTGGTGAACGGCAACACCTTCAATCCCCGCGAGTTCGAGCGCCCGGGCCGCATCGTCTTCGAAGCGAGCCAGGATTGCGTCTTCTCGAACAACACCCTCCGCGCCCTCCTCGCGCCCGAAGGCTCCGTGGTCGTGAAGAATTCACGCCGCATCGCGATGAACGGCAACATCCTCACCGAATCACCCGGCGGCGTGAAGATCGAAGCCTCCGACGACATCGTCGTGAAAGACTGGATCGTCTCCGGACTGCCGGACGGCACCGCCCTCGTCGATGCCGACGCGGCATCGCGACGCATCGTCGAAGAAGGCAACGTGACCGCTCCGTGAGGCAACGCCCGGCCCGGAGCCTCACAGACTCCGGAGATAGGCCGCGATGTCGGCGACCGCCTGCGGAGTCAGCCCGAGATTCGCGGGATCATACATCAGCGATCGACCGAGCGGCTCGACGGATTTGACCCGGCTCTTCGGGATCGTCTGCACGATCCCGCCCATGCACTTCACGATGAGCGGATCGCCGTTGGAGAGGACCATGCCGGTGACAACGGTCCCGTCGGTGGTGACGACCTTGCTGCCCTCGTAGCCGTGGGAAATATCAGCGGAGGGATGGGCGATCGCATCGAGGATGACCTCGAGCGGCTGCTGGCGGCCGAAGGTGGTGAGATCGGGGCCGAAATCGAGACCCGCCTCGCCGACCTTGTGGCAGGTGTAACAGACCGCGACGGAGGCCTGGCCTTTCGCCTTGTCGCCCGTGAGCTTCATCAACTCCGCGGTCGCGGGCATGGGCGCGGCACCGGCCACGGCGGGCGGCATCCCGACGGCGGTGATGGTGACTTTGTCAGGGTCGTAGAGCCCGCGCGCCTTCATCGCCTCGTCGACGCCGTAGCTCTTCCAGAGATTACCCTTGCGGTTCATCAGCCACCACTGGGCGAGGTCTTTCATCGGGAAATCCTTCGCATTGGCGAGCTCGATCATGTGACCGACGGCCTCGGGGCTTTTCACGAAGGCGAGGGCGGTGAGCATGCGTTTGCGTTCGTCTTCGGGAAGCGAGGCCAACCGGGCGCGGGCTTTGAAATCGGCCGCGGCCGTCGCGGGGTGAAGTCGCCAGGCGAGCCAGGAGAGGGGTTCGCTCCACGCGTCGGAGGATCCGCCGAGTTCCTTCGCGAGGGCGGCGTAGACATCTGCCTCCTTGCCTTTGCTGCCGGTCCCGAAGGCTTCGAGGTAGCTGCGATCCTTGCCATCGAAGCCCTTTGCCACGGCAAGGAGGACGTCGAGACTTTGATCGATCGGCAGATCGCGCATCATGAACGCGGCTTCGGCGCGGATCATGGGAGAGGCATCAGCGGCCATGGACTTCGCCATCGCGGCGGGTTCGTGGCCGATGAAACGCAGCGAGCGGTATGCCACGAGACGGGTCATGGCGTCGTCCGACGAAAGGAATTCCCGGACCTTGGCCACGCCTTCGTCCCCCATCTGGGCAAGCAACCAGATGGCGCGGGCGGCGATGTGGGGATTCGGATCGGTCAGCAGCCCGGCAACCGCGGAAACGGATTTTGCCCCCGACTCGCGCAGCCTGACAAAACCACCGTACCGCACGTTGGGCGCGGGGCTCTTCAGGGAGGCGATCTGTCCCTCGGAGGTGGCCAAATCGAGCTTCGGCACGATGGACTTGAATCCTTTCGGAGCGATGCGGTAGATCGTGCCGGCGATGCCTTCGTCGAGGGTGCCGTGGCCACCGACGCGCCCATCGAACCAGTCGGCCACGTAGATCGCGCCATCGGGTCCGACGGTGACATCACTGGGACGGAACAGGGTCTTCAGTTCGCCCGTCGGTTTGCCGCCGAGGAAGTCGGAGCCGGCCCATTCCTGCTCCTTGTTCGAGGTCATGAAATCAAAACGCTCGAGCTTGTAGCCCGCGCCATCGGGCACGGGCAGGTAGCCGAAGACGACGTTTTTCCCGGCCTCGCAGGCGAGGAGGAGTCCGTTCCATTTCCCATCGAGCGCGCCGTTCTCATAGTAGGCCACGCCGGTGGGCGAGCCCCCGCCGTAGATGTCGCCGGCCGGCATGGTGCCGGGGTCTTCCTGACGCCATTCGGCGGTCGGGGTGTCCTGCCCGGGACGTTTGTCGGCTCCCCACGAACGCTGGCCATCGGCCGAGGCGAAACCGGCGTTGCCGCCTTCCAGCACGTGGCTGACGCGGCAGGCGGGCGGGTCGTCGTTGTCGCTCTGGAAGACATCTCCGAAGGAGGTCACGGCCTGCTCGTAGCTGTTGCGGAAGTTGTGCCCGAGGATGGTCACGTTCGTGCCATCGGGATTCATGCGGGCGAGGAAACCGCCGATCCAGACGTGGCCGTCGTCGCTGACGCGTCCGGCGATGTCCTGGAGCTGGTAGGGGCTGCCCATGTAGAAATTCTTGCCCGATCGATCGGTGAACTTCGCACCCATGTTCCCCTGGTTGAAATACCACTGCCCGTTCGGTCCGGCGGTGACGCTGTGGAGGCTGTGGTCGTGCTGTTTCCCGGCGAATCCGGTGAGCAGCACCTCGCGCGAATCAACGCCCTCCTCGTATTTGCCGTCGCCGTTTTTGTCGGTGTAAACGAGCAGATCGGGCGGCTGCGAGACGAGGATGCGTCCATCGAGCACGGCGACACCGAGCGGCGAAGCGAGCGCGGGATCCTGCACGAAGACGGTGCTCTTGTCGGCCGAACCGGAGCCGTCGCTATCCTCGAGTATGACGACACGATCGCCCTCGGGTTGACGTCCACCCTTGCCGCGGTAATTCACGCCCTCGGCGACCCAGAGCCGGCCCTGCGCGTCGAAGTCGATGTTCGTCGGATTGTGCAGCATCGGCGTGGTCGCCCAGATCGTGACCTCGAGGCCCTCGGGCACGGTGAAAAGATCGGTCGGCACGACTTTCGGAGCGTCCGGGTCGTAGGCGCCCGAGGCCGATGCCGGGGGCTTCTGGGTGTAGACGCGGAATTTCACGCTCGCCGAACTGGGCTTGCCGTCGCGGATCATGCCGCCGTCGTCGATCGCGGCGAGCGCCTCGAATTTCGCGACGCCCTCGGGCAGATCGAAGGCAATCGTGGCGGGGCCGTGCGTGCCGATACCCTTCGCATGCACCTTTCCCTCGACGCTGAGCGGTTTGCCGCTCTGGTTGAGGTCTTTCAGCGTCTTGCCATAGCCGCTCTTCGCGTCTTTCCAATCCAACCCGGTCAGGTCGCGGACCGTACCGTCTTTCATCACCAGCTTCGGTTCGATCCAGTTCGCCCAGTCGCAGGCGAGACCGCCCTCATCCGAGACGACAAGATAAAGCTCCTTCGCATCGGGAATGTCTGCAGAGACCGGCACGAGGCGCGGCTGGCTCTTCGCATCGAGGACGGGAGTTTCAACAACGGGCTTCACCTGCTGCGCGAAGGCGGCGGCGGCGAAGAACGGGAGCAGGCCTGCTAGACGGGGTGACATGGGCGCGATCCTAGCGGGAGCAACGGCTCCGGGCAAGGGCGGAAATCCGGCGCGTAAGACCGACCGGATTCGACAATTCCTCCGGTCCGTGCCATCGATAGGGATCGACGAACCGGTGCCATCTCCCGCTCCGCCCGCCTGCCACCCCCGCTGGCGCTGTCTCTTTGTCGTCTTTCTCCTGATGTTCCTCGCCCAGGCGATCGGCAGCGCTTTCAACATCACCTACAATCTCATCCACATCCCGCCGCTCCTCACGCCGGACCAGGAGTCGGCTTTCAAATCGTCCATCGCCATCTTCAACGCGATCGCCTATCCGCCTCTGGTGCTGATCTGGGCTTTCCTCGTGTTCCGGCTGCGATCCGTGATCCTGACAAACGAACATCTCCGCGAGCGCCAGCGCCAGGTGCTGCGTCTCCCCAATCAGGCGGCCGCCATTGCCGCGGCGGGGTGGCTCCTCAGCATCCCGGCGCTCTTTTTCGGATTGAAACGCTCGGGCGAGGAGATCAATCCGCACGTCTGGTTCCACTTCCCCGTCTCGATCTGCATCGCGGCCGTCGTCGCCCTGACGATCGGATTTTTCTCGATCGACTGGGCGCGGCAACGGCTGCTCTTCCCCTGCTTCTTCCAGGATCTCAGTCCCGCGCGGATCGAGGGTGTCGCCCGGCTCAACATCGCGGGACGCGGAAAACTCTGGACCCTCGCCGCGAGCATCTGTCCGATTTTTTCCCTGCTGCTCCTGCTCCTCGATCCCCCTCCCGAGCGGGCCGACG
>JALRFZ010000337.1 GCA_023253615.1 Verrucomicrobiales bacterium
TCTATTTCGAGACCTTCCACGGCGGATCGGACAAGAGCTGGGCACCGTCGAAGCCCTCGCATGCTGAGTTCGGCGACTTCGTCGTGACTCCCTGACCGGGCGCGATTGCGGTCATTCCCGGGCGCAAAAGGCGGTGAGATCCGGCGGCGCTTCGTGGTAAAACAGGAGTGCTTGTCATGATCCGTCGTATTCCGGTTTTGTTTTTTCTGATCGCGGTCCCGCTGCAGGCCGCGACTCCCCTCCCCGCCGACCACGCCGAGCGGATGCGGGCGGGCACGGCTCTGTTCGAGAAATCGATCGGCCCGGCCCTGAAGGCGCATTGTCTGGAATGCCACGGAGGAGAAAAGACCCGGGCGGGCTTCAATGTGGCGACGCGCGACTTCCTGCTCGCGGGCGGCGACTCGGGCATGGCGGTGGTGCCCGGCGATGCTGCGGCGAGCCTGATACTGACGCTCATCCGTCATGACGAAGAGCCGACCATGCCGCCGAAGAAGGCGAAGCTGCCCGAGGCCCTGATCGCGGACTTCGAAAAATGGATCGATCTCGGCGCGCCCTACGCGGCCCCGCTCATCGACGGCGCGGATGCGAAGAAACCGCTCACGGTGACGGACGGCGACCGCGATTTCTGGGCCTTCCGGCGTCTCGCTCCGGTCGATCCGCCGACGACGGCCGGGAGCCAGGGAGGCACCGAGGTGGATCGTTTCCTGGCGGCCGGCTTTGCCCAAAAAGGCCTCTCGCCCAATCCCGAGGCCGACCGTCGCACCCTCGCACGGCGCGCGGCGCTCGATCTCACCGGCCTGCCGCCGACGCCGGAGGAGATGGAGGCCTTTCTCGCCGACACCTCGGATCGCGCCTGGCCGGACTACCTCGACCGGCTCCTCGCCTCGAGTCACTATGGCGAGCGGCAGGCCCGCCACTGGATGGATGTGGCGCGATTCGGCGAGAGCGAGGGTTTCGAGCACGACTACGACCGCAAAACGGCCTATCATTACCGCGATTTCCTGATCCAGGCTTTCAACCGCGACCTGCCGTGGGATGTCTTCACGAGCTGGCAGATCGCCGGCGACGAACTCGCGCCCGACGAGCCGCTCGCGCTGATGGCGACGGGATTCCTCGCCGCGGGAGCGTTTCCCACCCAGCTCACCGAGGCGGAATTCGAGCGCGCCCGCTACGACGAACTCGACGACATGGCCGGCACGGCGGGGGCGGCTTTTCTCGGTCTCTCCGTGAGCTGCGCCCGCTGCCACGATCACAAATACGACCCCATTCCCGCGTCCGATTACTACCAGTTCACCGCCGCCTTCACCACCGCGATCCGGAGCGAGACGGAGATCGAGTTTCATCCTGACAAATACACCCAAAAGCTCGCCCCCTGGGAGGAAGGCCGTGCCAGACTCGAAGCCGGGCTTTCCCGGTATGAAAAGGAGACCCTCGAGCCCGCCTTCGCAGCCTGGCTGAAGCAACCCGAGGGCATCGACACGATCGAGACCGGCGCCTGGCGCATCCTCGAGCCGGAAGCCATCGTCTCACGGGAGAAAATCCCCTTCACCCGCCAGCCCGATGGCTCGTGGCTCGCCGGAGGCAAGGCCGCCGCCAACGACGAATACACCGTCGAGGCCGATCTCGCCGCCGGAGCGGTCGCCCTGCGGATCGAGGCGCTCACGCACGAGTCGATGCCGCAAAAGGGGCCCGGGCGCGCCGGCAACGGCAATTTTGCTCTCAGCGATCTCGTCGTCGAGCTCATCGCGGGCGACCAGCGCACGCCGGTGAAAATCGTCGATGCCCGCGCCACGCATCAGCAGAATGCGGGCGGCCTTTCGGTGAAAAGCGCGTTCGATGCCGACCGCGACAAGAGCGGCTGGGCCGTCGATGGGGGCGGCATCGGCAAGGATCAGGCCGCCGTCTTCGTTTTTGAGAAGCCCCTCACCACCGACAGCCGCGCCGCCATCCGGATGCGTTTTCATGTGAACGGCCAGCACAGCTTCGGTCGTTTCCGGCTCGCCATGGCGCGCGAGGCTGGCGCGGGCTTTGATCTGGGTCAAGGCGGCACGCAGTTCCTCGCCGATGGCGTCGAGATGCTGAAAAAGGGCAGTGCTTTGACCGAGCGTCAACGTTTCGCGCTGCGGGATTGGTTCGCGACACGCGATGGCGAATGGAAGAAACGTCACGAGGCCCTCCAGGCGCATCTCTCGGCCAAGCCGGCGCGCGATTTGCGACCCGTGATGATCTGCTCCGAGGGCGTGCCGAAGCGCGAGCACCATGCCAATGGCCGTGGCTACCCGCATTATTATCCCGAGGTGCATCACCTCGATCGGGGCGATCCGAAGCAGCGCAAGGGGGTCGCCGAGCCCGGCTTTCTCCAGGTGCTGATGCCCGACGGGGCCGGCGGCTCGCAGTGGCGCCGCGAACCGCCCGCGGGCTGGACGAAGACGAGTTTCCGCCGCGCCTCGCTGGCCGCCTGGATGACCGATCCCGAAGCCGGGGCGGGCCATCTCCTCGCCCGCGTCATCGTGAACCGCGTCTGGCAGCACCACTTCGGACGCGGTCTCGTCGCGACACCGAACGACTTCGGCTTCCAGGGCGAACGTCCCAGCCATCCCGAATTGCTCGACTGGCTCGCCGCCGATTTCATCCGCCACGGGTGGTCGCTCAAGCGGCTCCACAAACAGCTCATGATGACGACCGCCTACCGCCAATCCTCGGCCCACGATGCCGCCGATGCGGCGCGCGATCCGGAGAACCGCTTCCTCTGGCGCTTCGAGCCCCGCCGGCTCGAGGGTGAGGCCATCCGCGACTCGCTGCTGGCGGTGTCCGGTCTGCTCGATGCGACGCCCCACGGTCCCGGCTCGCTGGATGAGAACATGCGCCGACGCAGCGTCTATTTCACGGTGAAACGCAGCAAGCCGGTGACGTCGATGTTGGTCTTCGACTGGCCCGAACATCTCGTCAGCATCGGTGCGCGTCCCGTCACCACGGTGGCGCC
>JALRFZ010000558.1 GCA_023253615.1 Verrucomicrobiales bacterium
GGGCTTGAAACAAATCCGTGAAGGCATCCCGCAGCACGTCGTCATCGCCGTGTCCGTCGGCATCCTGATGAGCCTCTTTCTCGTGCAGCGACATGGCACCGCGCGCATCGGCGTGGCCTTCGGGCCGATCATGATCGTGTGGTTCCTCACCCTCGCCTCGCTCGGCATCTACCGCTTCCTCGAGCATCCCGAGGTGATCGTCTCCCTCTCCCCGCACTGGGGAATCAGCTATCTCGTCCATCACGGCAGCCACGGCATCGTCATCATGGGCATGGTCCTCCTCGCGGTGACGGGGTGCGAGGCCCTCTACGCCGACATCGGCCACTTCGGGCCGAAGCCGCTCCAGCGCGCGTGGTTTTCCCTCGTCTATCCCGCCCTGGTCCTGAACTATCTCGGCCAGGGCGCCCTCGTCATTTACGATCCCACCGCGATCGAGCACCCGTTCTTCCATCTCGCCCCGGGGGTGCTCCTCATCCCCATCGTCATCCTCGCGACCGCGGCGACCATCATCGCCTCGCAGGCGATGATCACCGGTGTCTTTTCCCTCACCCAGCAGGCCGTCCAACTCGGATACCTGCCTCGTCTGAAGATCATCCACACCCATCCCGAGATCCGCGGCCAGATCTACATGCCCCAGGTGAATTACCTGCTCATGATCGCGTGCGTGACGCTCGTGATCGGCTTCCAGACCTCCAGCAACCTCGCGTCCGCCTACGGTCTCTCCGTCTCGCTCGAGATGTTGCTGACGAGCGTGCTGTTCTTTTTCGTGGCCCGGCGGAACTGGGCGTGGCCTCTCTGGAAGGCGGCCCTGCCCGTCGGCCTTTTCCTCGTGATCGAGTCCGGTTACGTCGCCGGCAGCCTCATGAAATTCGCCCAGGGGGCCTGGTTCCCGCTCGCCGTCGCCGCCGGCATCTGGATCGTGATGAAAACCTGGACGGATGGTCGCGCCATCCTCTTCCAGGCCATGCAGCGCGGACGGCTCCCTGTCAAACACCTCATCGATGACATCAAGGCCGATCGCGTCATCCGCGTGCCCGGTACCGCCGTCTTCATGTCCGCCACCGCCGACGGACTGCCCCTCGCCCTGCTCCATCACCTGAAACACAACAAGTCCCTGCACAAACAGGTCGTGCTGCTCACCGTCACCTTCGAGAGCTCGCCACACGTGCCCGCGGAGCGCCGCTGCGAGATCGAGGATTACCACGAGGACTTCCACCGCGTCATCCTCCGCTACGGATTCGCCGAATCGCCCAACGTCTTCCGGGATCTCTGCGCCGCCCTCGCCGGAAAGGGCAAGGTGAAGCCCGCCGGCATCAGTTTCTACCAGAGCCGCGAGGTCCTCCTCACCACCGGTCCCGGAAAAATGGCGGCTTGGCGGAAGCGGCTCTTCGTCACCCTCTCGCGCCTTTCCCGCCCCGCGACCGGTTATTTCGACCTGCCGCCGAGACAAGTCATCGAGCTCGGCATCCAGTTGGAAGTGTAGGAGCCGACGCTCCGGCATCAAGGCGTGGCGGTGAAATACTTGATGAAGCCTGTTGTGACGCGTCCCCGTCCGTGATGCAATGATTGCCATCCATTTCCCGTGACCCGTGACCCGTGACCCGTGACCCGTGACCCGTGACCCGTGACCCGTGACCCGTGACCCGTGACCCGTGACCCGTGACCCGTGACCCGTGACCCGTGACCCGTGACCCATGACCCGCTTCTCGCCGCTCGACTACACCCTCTTCGGCCTCTACCTCGCCCTTTCCGTGGGAGTCGGCCTGTGGTCTGCACGGAAAAAGGCCGGCAATCTCGGCGATTATTTCCTCGCGGGACGCGGCATGAACAGCCTCCTCGTCGCCATGTCCATCCTGGCCGCGCTCTTCTCCGGGATCAGCTACCTCGCCGGACCCGCCGACGTCTACAAGAACGGCTTCGGATTCGGCTACGCCGTCCTCGCCTTCTTCATCGCCACCCCGATCACGACGATCTGGATGCTGCCCAAATTCTACCAATCGCGCTTCTTCACCGCCTACCAGTTTCTCGAAGAGCGCTTTTCCCTCTCCGTGCGGCTCCTCGCCTCGGGGCTTTTCATCGGCCGTGTCGCCCTCTGGCTCGCCGCCGCCACTTACGCCCCCGCCCTCGCCCTCGAGAAAGTCACCGGCATCCCGCTCTGGATCACCATCCTCGCGACCGGATCCCTCACCACCCTCTACACCGCCCTCGGCGGCATGCGCGCCGTGATCTGGACGGATGTGATGCAGCTCGTCGTCCTCTTCGGCGGGCAGCTCGTCATCGCCCTCGTCGCCATGGACAAAATCCCGGGCGGACTCGGCGGTGTCTGGGAGACCGCCGTCGCCGACGGACGGCTCGACCTCAATTTCTCCTTCGATCTCTCCGACCGCATCAATCTCGGCTCGCTCCTCATCGCCGCCGCCTTTCTCCACCTCGTGCAGATGTCGACCGACCAGGTCTCGGTGCAGCGCTACCTCACCGCCGGCTCGTTGCGGGAGGCGAAACGCTCCCTCTGGATCAAGCTCTGGTTCATCCTCCCTGTGCTCGTGCTCTTCTACGGCACCGGGCTCGTCCTCTACGCTTTCTACAAGGTACACGGAGATCCCCTCGCCGCCGGCCTCATCCAGAAAGAAGACCAGATCCTCCCCTACTTTGTCGTCACCCAGCTGCCCGCCGGCCTGCCCGGATTGCTCATTGCCGCGATCTACGCCGCGAGCATGTCCACGATTTCCGCGGGATTGAATTCCCTCTCCTCCGCCACCCTCGTCGATTTCCAACAGAGGCTCTCCAAGGCACCTCCCGTCACCGACCTGCGCCAGGTGCGGAGGGCCCGCTGGATCACCGTGCTCTACGGTCTCATCGTCATGGCCCTCGCCTTCGCCGTGTCGCGGATGCAGGGCAATCTCGTCGAGTCCGTCAACACCGTCATCGGACTCGTCGGAGGCCCCCTGCTCGGTCTATTCTTCCTCGGCATGTTCACCCGGCGCGCCGACACCCGCGGCGCCCTCTGCGGCAGCCTCGCCGGTTTCCTCTCCCTCCTCACGCTCTACCTCTACCAGAACGGACTTTTCACCCCCGAGAAACCCGCGTTGCTCGTGTCCTTCATCTGGTTCAGCTTCTTCGGGTGCCTCATCACCATCGGCGTCGGGCTCCTTTGCTCGAAAGGCACCCCCGCCAAGAGCGATGCTTGAGCCCCGGCCCGTTCGGCCTTAGCTTCGCGGACCGTACCCTGTCAGATCCGTGAGCAAACCCTCTCCACCCGCCTCCACCCTGCCGCGCACCGCGATCCTCAACGTCGTCGGTCTCACCCCGCGCCATCTCACGCCGGACATGCCCTTTCTGCGCCGGTTCGTCGCGCGGGAAGGGATGAAACTCGCCCGCGTCACCCCGCTGCTGCCCGCCGTCACCTCGACGATGCAGGCGACCTACCTCACCGGCAAGACACCCGGCGAACACGGCATCGTCGGCAACCTGTGGTACGACCGCGACTACGCCGAGCACCGCTGCTGGAAGCAATCCAACCATCTCGTCAAAGGCCGCAAACTCTGGGAACAGCTCCGCGAGGAAGACCCCGGCTACACCTGCGCGAAAGTCTTCTGGTGGAACAATCTCTACTCCACCGCCGACTACCAGATCACCCCGCGCCCCATTTATCGCGCCGACGGCAAGAAGCTCTTCGACGTCCAGACCTGGCCGATGGAGCTGCGGAAGAAGGTGACCCGCAAACTCGGCAAATTCCCCTTCCCCGCCTTCTGGGGTCCCGCCGCCGGGATCGAATCGAGCGAATGGATCGCGCGGTCGGCGAAGTGGTTCGAGGATCAGTATTCACCGAACCTCAACCTCGTCTACCTGCCGCACCTCGACTACAACCTCCAGCGGATCGGTCCCGACGCACCGGCGGTCAGCGAAGACCTCCAGGCGATCGACCGCGTCGTCGCCGATCTCGTCACCCACCTCGAATCGCGCGGCGTGCGGGTCGTCATTCTCAGTGAATACGGCATCACCCGGGTCGACCGGGCCATCCATTTGAACCGCGTCTTCCGCGGGAAAGGCTGGCTCTCCTGGCGCGACGAACTCGGCCGCGAGATGATCGACATCGGCAACTGCAAGGCCTTTGCCGTACCCGACCACCAGGTCGCCCACATCTACGTGAACGACCCCGCCATCCTCGACGAAGTCGCGGAGACCGTGCGCGGGCTCGACGGTGTCACCGACGTCCTCGACCGCGAGGATCAGGAGGCCGCCGGACTCGCCCACGAACGCGGCGGCGATCTCGTCGCCGTCTCCGACGAGCACAGCTGGTTCACCTACTACTGGTGGAAAAAGGATCGCAAGGCACCCGACTACGCGCGCTGCGTCGACATCCACCGCAAACCCGGCTACGATCCCGTCGAACTCTTCGTCGATCCGAAGATCTGGTTCCCCAAGGCCGCCGTCGCCTGGCGCCTTTTGAAAAAGATGCTCGGCTTCCGCATGCTCATGGACGTGATCCCGCTCGATGCCACCCTCGTCAAGGGATCGCACGGATGCATCCCGAAGGATCCGGAGGACCATCCCGTCCTCATCGGCGCCTTTCCCGGCCTCGAAAACGGCGGCACCGTGGCCGCGACCGACGTTTACGGATATTTGTCAGGCTATTGCCGCGGAGAGTGATGGCACGCCGCTCCGCCGATCTTGTCGCCGAAGGTTCCTCACACCTTGCCCTGGCCGTAATAGGCGCCGGGCCCGTGCTTGCGCAGGTAGTGTTTGTCGAGCAGATGACCCGGCAGCGGAGCCGTCTCCGGACGCAACCGCCACATCCCCATCGCCATCCCGGCGCAGACCTCGAGGGCCACGCTGTTCTTCACCGAATCCAGCGCGCTCTTTCCCCACGTGAAGGGCGCGTGATACTTCTGAAAACAGGCCGGCATCGCGATCGGATCGATCCCCCTCTCGCGGAAAGCCGCGGCAATGGCGTTTCCGGTATTTGTCTCGTAGTCCTCCGCCACCTCCTCCGGCGTCAGCTCGCGCACCACCGGGACCGTCCCGTGGAAATGATCGGCATGGGTCGTGCCGAAACAGGGCAGCTCCACACCCGCCTGGGAAAACATCGTCGCATTCACCGAATGCGTGTGCGTGACCCCTCCGATCTCCGGGAATTCGCGGTAGAGGACGCGGTGCGTCGGCGTATCCGAAGATGGGCGCAGCGGCCCCTCCACGACCCTGCCGTCGAGATCGAGGACGACGAGCGAGTCCACCGTCAGATCCTCGTAGGCCACCCCGCTCGGCTTGATCACGAAAAGACCGCTCGCCCGGTCGATGCCCGAGACATTTCCCCAGGTCAGGCGCACCAGCCCCTCCTTCACGAGGAGGAGATTCGCCTCGAGCACTTCTTCTTTCAGATCCCGCAACATGCCTCGAACGAAACCCCGAACGCGTCCCCCGCAAGGGAAGATTTCCGGGGGAAAAACGGTCGTTTTGGGCTACCCTGACTCCGATCCGCGGGCCAGGCTCCGCGGAGGAACCCCGGCCTCCCATGTGGCGAAAACTCCAGAAGACCCTCTCCACCACGGTCCCCCTCCTGCTTCTCCTCGGTTACCTTGCCGTGGCCATCTGCCTCCTGAACCGCTGGGATGCCATGGTCGCCGTCACTCTCGTGCCCGTCTGGCTCTGGGCCGGTGCCGGAGCGGTCGTCGCCCTGCTCTGCTGGATCATCTGCCGCGGCGTCGCCCCCGGTGTCGTCTTCTGCCTCTTTCTCATCACCGGCATCGGCTTTTCCGAGGAAGCCGTCGGGATCGTGCGCGAACTCGCCACCTCCCTGCGCCAACCCGCCGCCGATCCGCCCGCCGGCAGCCGGCTGAGCATCGTGAACGTCCGCTGCGGCGGTGAAGAGGCCTCGCTGCGCAAGGCGGCCGAGTCCTCGCCCGAAGTCCTCATCATCCAGGAGGCACCCGACAAGACCATCCTCGAAGCCGTCGCCGACCAACTCTACGGACTCGAGCGCTCCGTCACCCTCGTCGGTGGCAAAGCCATCCTCGGTCGTGGCGAGACCATGGCCGTCATCGGCGATCCCGGCTCCAGCGCCCTCCACGTGCGCCTGCGGCGCCCCGATGGACTCGTGCTCGACATCTCCAATCTCGATCTGCCCGGCTGCACCCCGACCCGGGAAATGTGGCAGCCCGCCGAGTGGAAGCGCCTCATCGACGCACGCATCGGGAACCGCCGCCTCGTCCGCAACCACCTTGGCGAACATCCCATGAGCCGCCAGGGCATCGGACGCATCATCGGCGGTGGCTTCGGCACCCCTCCCGGCGACGATGTCTTCCGCCCTCTCGAGAACAGCGGCATGCTCGACACCTACGCGCATTCCGGGATCGGCTGGGGCAACACCTACCCCTCCGACTACCCCGTCCTCCGTCTCGACCAGGTCTGGGTCTCTCCGAACCTGCCGCCTGTCAGCGCCAAGACACGCCTCAACACCAGCGGCAAAAACCGGCTCGTCGTCGCCGAAGTCGCCGTGCCCGCCCGTTGAGAACGCGACGGGTCCGGCCGATCCGCGATCCGACTGCCGCGGCCTCAGCCGATCAAGGCCTTGAGGTCCCAGCCC